>DBFXIC010000552.1:0-3072 GCA_048455095.1 Anaeromassilibacillus sp. | reverse complement strand
GCTGCCCACCCTGCCCTGCGGCGCAAAAAGCGACTATGATTTTGTAATTCTGGACCCGCCCGCATTCACAAAATCCCGTCAGACGGTGGAGCACGCCATGCGCGGCTACAAGGAGATCAACCTGCGCGCCATGAAGCTGCTGCCGCGCGGCGGGTACCTCGCCACGTGCTCCTGCTCGCACTTTATGACGGATGCACTCTTCCGCGACATGCTGCGCAGCGCGGCGTTCGACGCCGGCGTCTCCCTGCGACAGATCGAAGCCCGCCAGCAATCCCCCGACCACCCCATCCTCTGGAACGTGCCGGAGACGGATTATCTGAAATTCTATCTGTTCCAGATTGTGTAACACCCCACAACGGAAGTATTTTCGCCTGTACTTGCTCTGCACTGACAAACTTAACTGAAAGGAGCTACTGCTGTAGAAGAAACAGTGCTTTTTAAAAAGGCCCCTTTATGGAAACGGCCCACTTTCTATATTGCAATTCTCCTCTGCCTGTTTCTCGGTTTTATCAGTGGCGCATACTGGTCGATTACCAACGGTGAGGCACACCGTGTATTCCTGACGATCTCCGCGGAGGAAGCCCGAACTGCCGGAACGGAATGCATCCGATCTGAAATTGCCAAAAACGACCTGGATTGACCCTGGAACGAAACCACGGCCGTTACTCGTTCCGTCGCGTTTGACACCGGATACTTGTTTTATGTGGAGACAGATCATTTACCCAGCGGCTATATTTTCGTGCATGAAAAAAGACGGAAAAACGGTTGCGGGGAATTACAGTCATGTGGGAGACGCTTCCGTGGAAGAGCAACTTCTGCGTGATAAGAGCACCAACCTAATGGGCTTCTTCGGCATCGGTGCATAGCGCCTCTTCCCTTTCTGTGTGAGACGTGATAGAATACAGTTGATTTTAGAAAAAGGGGAGAGCATATTGCCGGAAATCATCCTGCTCTGCGGGCCGTGTGGCTGCGGCAAGACCGCCTATGCGCAAGCCCTGCAGGCGCGCGGAAATACCGTCGTCCTTTCTACCGACGATCTCATGCTTGCGCTGTTCGATTCCTGCATCGGCCGGGAGCGTCACCAGGACATGCAGCGCCGGTGCCGGTCATTTCTGCTGCGGCAGGCGGAGGAACTCTTCGCATTGGGGCACGACGTCGTGCTGGATTTCGGCTTTTGGAGCCGGGACGAACGCCGGGAAATCAGACAATATTTTGCACAGCGGGGAATCCCCGCCCGGCTGGTATTCCTGGATGCGCCGTACGACGTGATTACCCGCCATCTGGAACAGCGCAACCGTTTGGTGGAGTCCGGAAAGATGCGCGCCTACCACATTGACGCGGAAAAGCGCGCGCGGTTCGATTCCTGGTTTGAAGCACCTACGCCGGAAGAGATCGACGAAAAAATCCGCATCACCGAATGACAAGAGCGCATACGGACGCCCGTACAGGCTGTCCGTATGCGCTCTTTGCCGTTTGGTGTTACGGCTGCAAAGTTGCCTCAATCAATTCCCGGTTCGACAGCTTGGAAAGCTCCCGAACCCTGTCCATGGACAATCCCAGCGCCTCGGTCATGCGTGTGCCGTACTCCTCATCCGCCAGATAGCAGTGCACCGCGTGGCGGTACTTGATGTTTTCCGTAACCGGCGCAATATTGCGCGCGGTGTTCTCGATGAGCACGGTACGCTTGTCCTCCGTCATCACACGGTACAGATCCCCGCCCGCTCGGAAACAGTCGTCCGTGGGGTCGTCCTTCGGATCATAGGCGTACATCGCGCCGGAGAGGTCGAGCGGCGGTTCCATCACGTCGGGCTGGGCTGCCCAATCGCCAAGGCTGTTCGGGGTGTAGGCAGGCCTTCCGCCATAGTTTCCATCCACACGCATGAGACCATCTCGGTGGTAGTCATTGACCTCGCATTTGGGACGGTTGACCGGAATCTGGTTGTAATTCACACCCAAGCGGTACCGCTGTGCGTCGCCATAGACGAACAGTCTGCCCTGCAGGAATTTATCCGGCGAAAAGCCGATTCCCGGCACCACATGCGCAGGCGTGAACGCCGCCTGCTCCACCTCCGCAAAATAGTTTTCCGGATTGCGGTTCAGCTCCAGGACGCCCACCTCGTGCAGAGGGAACTCCTTGTGCCGCCAGATCTTGGTGATGTCAAATGGGTTTTCATAGTGGTTCTTCGCCTGCTCTTCGGTCATAATCTGCACATACATGATCCAACGCGGATATTCGCCGCGTTCAATCGAATCGTACAGGTCGCGGCCATGGCTCTCGCGGTCCTTTGCAATCAGCGCTTCCGCCTCCGCGTCGGTCAAATTCTTAATGCCCTGCTGGGTGTGGAAGTGAAATTTGCACCAGACCCGCTCGTTTTTAGCATTGTAAAAGCTGAATGTATGCTCACCATAGAAATGCATATGCCGGAAGGTAGCCGGAATGCCGCGGTCGGACATCACAATGGTGGTCTGGTGGAATGTCTCCGGAAGGAGTGTCCAGAAGTCCCAATTGTTCTGAGCAGAGCGCATTCCGGTGCGCGGGTCACGCTTAACCGCACGGTTCAGGTCCGGAAAATCATGTACATCCCGGAGGAAAAAGGTCGGGGTGTTGTTGCCCACCAAGTCCCAGTTTCCCTCATCCGTATAGAATTTACAGGCCACGCCCCGGATGTCGCGCTCCGCGTCCGCTGCGCCGCGCTCCCCCGCGACCGTGGAAAAGCGAACGAAAACCTCTGTCTGTTTGCCCGGTTCAAACACTTTCGCCTTGGTCCACTGGGTGATATCATGCGTCACTGTAAATGTGCCGTAAGCACCCCAGCCTTTTGCGTGCATCCGCCTCTCCGGGATCACCTCACGGTCAAAATGCGCCAATTTTTCCAGCAGCCACACGTCTTGTAACATCACCGGCCCACGCGGTCCTGCAGTCAGTGAATGTTCGTTCTCCGCCACTGGCGCGCCAACCTCATTTGTCAACTTTTTTTCATCCATTTTCCATTCCCCCGATCTTTTTAAATTAAGAACAATTCTTATATTTAGTATATTCCTATATAATCTATAGTTCAACAGATATATGGG
>DBFXIC010000551.1:0-3041 GCA_048455095.1 Anaeromassilibacillus sp. | reverse complement strand
AATTCAAACACGATGCAGAGAATTCCGGAGGGATATGAATTTGACTGGATCGCTCAAAACATCTTTTTTCCTATTTATCCGGTTATTGTGGATGATATTCTGGCCCGTATTCCCCGCCGGGACGGTGTTTTGATTGATGTGGGCTGTGGGAGCGGGCATCTGGGGCTGGCGCTTCTGGAACGGACACGGTATAAAGGCTGCTTGATTGATATCAATCAAACGGCGTTGGAACTGGGCCGTGCTCACGCGCGGGAACGGGGACTGGCTGACCGGGCAGTATTTATGCGGCAGGATGTGCATTCCATGGACTTTCCGGATGGATACGCCGATCTGATTATCAGCCGTGGCTCTTATCATTTTTGGGCAGATTTGGAGAAGGCTCTGACAGAGATATACCGGGTATTGGCTCCGGGCGGCAATACATATATCGGAGGCGGAATGGGAAGCGCGGCGTTGGCAGAATCCATCCGTCCGCAGATGCAGGCTGTTATGCCGGGGTGGCCCGATGGGCCGCTGCAACGCAGCGGTAAAATATCGACAGAATATTTGAACACTTTTTTGGAGCGCCAGAGCATCCCTCATGAAATCGTAGAAAACCAGGAGCAGGGACGCTGGATCATTATGCATAAATAGCATGGATTCGGGGTGTATTATGTCGGAAAATTGGAAGGAAAAGTGGGCTGCGGCATGGCCGGTTCTGCTGGTTTTGCCTATACTGGCGTTTGTGTTCTCATTTGGTGTTGGACGATTCTCCATTTCGCCGTCGGAGCTGCTGCACACATTGTTTTATCATTTTGCAGATCCCAGTCAAATTGTCGATTCCAATATGGAAACCACGCTGTTCAATATCCGGCTGCCTCGTATATTGGCGGTATTGCTGGTGGGGGGCGGACTATCTATCGCTGGCGCGGCTTATCAGGGGATGTTTAAAAATCCAATGGTATCGCCGGATATTTTGGGGGCCTCCGCTGGAGCCGGATTTGGGGCTTGTTTGGCTATGTTGATGGAGCTGCCTACTGTGTATGTTCAGATGTTCAGCTTTTGTGGAGGTATTTTGGCGGTATTCATAGCGGCCACAGCCACGCGCCGGTTCAGCATGGACCCGATTCTGGGATTGGTGCTGGGCGGTATGATGGTAAGCACCCTGTTCCAGTCCGGAACATCCACCATCAAGATTTTAGCCGATGCGGACAACAAGCTTCCGCAGATCACCTTTTGGCTGATGGGAAGCTTTAATGTCATGAACAAGGCAAAGCTGTTCAGCATTTTAATTCCTATCGGAGCAGGCTTTTTAATTCTTTTTCTGGTTCGCTGGCAGCTCAACGTCCTTTCATTTGGGGAGGATGAGGCCAGCAGCCTGGGGATTAAAACGAAACGTATACGCAGTATGGTCATCATCGCCTCCACGCTGATCACTGCTTCCTGTGTTTCCGTGTGCGGCATGGTGGGCTGGGTCGGGCTGGTCATCCCGCATGCGGGCCGGGCCTTGGCGGGACCGGACTACCGCCGCTTGCTCCCGGTTTGCGCAATATTAGGCTCCACCTTTCTGCTGCTTGTAGATGATGTCGCGCGTACCGCCTTTATGGTAGAACTACCCATCGGTATTTTGACCTCATTCATTGGCGTACCGTTTTTTATGTTCATTTTCAAGTCGGGCGTCAATAAAGGAGGCAGCGCATGATCCAGGTAAGGGATGTTGAATTCAGCTATGGAAAGCAAGAGGTTCTCAAGGGAATTTCTTTTTGTATGGAGAAGGGAGAGTTTGTTTGTGTGCTGGGCGCCAATGGGTGCGGAAAAACAACGCTGCTCAAAAGCATCCTGGCTTTTTTAACTCCTCAGCATGGGCAGGTGCTGCTTTATGGAAAGGATATTCACCAGATGGATGAGCGTGAACGGGCGCGAAAGATTGCGTATATTCCACAATATCATACGCCGCCGTTTCCGTTTACTGTTCGCGACGTGGTGCTCATGGGACGCACACCGCACCTCAGCCGTATATGCCGCCCCACTGAGAAAGACTGCCGGATAGCCGATGAATCCATGGAACGTTTGGGCATCGCTCATTATGCAAACAAATCCTACACTGCTCTTTCCGGCGGGCAGAGACAAATGGTCGTCATTGCCAGAGCCTTAGCACAGCAGCCTGATCTTTTGATTATGGATGAACCCACGGCCAGTCTTGATTTTGGAAATCAGTACTTGGTATTGGCGCAGGTTAAAAAGCTGGCAAGGGAGGGAATGGGGGTGTTGATGGTAACACACAATCCCGACCACGCTTTCTACTGTGCCGACCGCATCATCGCCATGGAAGATGGAAAAATCCTTTCAATGGGCGACGCAGGAAAGGTGATAAATGAAGCAGTCATGAAGGCCGTCTACCATATGCCGGTCAAGGTACGCAGCGTTTCTTTGGGAGAGGGACTTGACGCTACGATTTGTATCCCTGTCCCGGATTTATCGCCGGGCCGCCCGGCCGGATTTTACGGGGCAAGCGGCCTGAGGTGCGAACCTTCAGCCAATTGAGCGAACAAACAGATCAATACGTAAAGGAGATTGAAACAAACCATGAAACGAAGTCTGTCCAAACCGCTGCTCCTGTTGGCACTTGCCGCCTCACTCATGCTCTCAGCGTGCAGCCAGCAGCCGGATTCGGCGTCAAGTTCCTCCGCGGCCGTTCCCGCATCGTCGGCGAACGCATCCGCAGCGAGCCAGCCAAGCAGCGATACCGTGGAAATTGTGGATATGGGCGGCCGCACCGTTACCATCCCTTCCCCGGAAAATCTGATCCGCATGTATCCGGATGGTTCCACATCTATGATTCTGCTCTATACATTGGCGCCTGATAAAATGACTGCCGCGCCAAGTCAGACAGGCAGTGCTTTCAGCGACGATCAAAAGCCCTTTGTCATGCCTGAGGTGTGGGATCTTCCCAGCTATGGGACTTTATCCGGCAAAGGTTCCTTGAACCTGGAGGCGATTAAGGCCGCTGATGTACAGGTGATTCTCAGCATGGGTACAAGCGCCATCACTGACGCCGATAT
>DBFXIC010000550.1:0-3516 GCA_048455095.1 Anaeromassilibacillus sp. | reverse complement strand
ATTTATAATATTACGGTTGATTATATCGATAAAAGCAGGCGGCTGATACAAAGACTGTATCGGCCGCCCGCCTTTTGACTCGGTGGAAAGATAGGGTTTTCTTAAAATAGGCTGCTGCCGTTTACATTATCTTTTGAAGCCGCGCCTTAAATTTCTTTTAAAATCTGTTCATAGCTCATTTCTGCCGGAAATCCCAAACGTTCCAATGTCCTGCCGTGTGTTTCCAGATAGTCCCGGTCGTTGATCGCTCCCGCCACCCCCAGAAAAGCGGTCAGAACAGGCAATTCCAATCCCAGCCGTTTACCGGCTGAAACGGCAAAAGCACCGCCGCAGCCGCAGTCTTCGTGGAGATAGCGGTGGTCAAGGGAATTGGGACCGTTCATGTATTCATAGAAAGTCGCTACCTCCGGATGTTCCTTAAGATTCAGGACACGTTCGATCATATCCATTGGATTTTCATGCTCCTGCATTCCCATTGCATGGATAACAGCCTGTCGTTCCAGTCGGATTTTGGTGATGCAGTGCACAGCGGCAGGGGTAAAGGCATATTTGAACAGGGAGAAATCATCTCCCCTGCGGTCAACCTCCGCCGCGGCCAGGAGCGTGCTGGCGATATGGTGGGTGATATTGCCGGCATTGATAACGCCTTCAAATACGTTGCGGTTGGGCACATATTCCACCACACCTTTCAGAGCTTCCAGCACCCGCCCGGTGTCTGAGGCGGGCAGGGAAGCGGCCCGGCCTTCTGCGTCGATGGGAAGGCCCACCGTCACCTCTGCGGCGGCGGTCAGACGGCAGGGGCACAGATTCCCCTCTTTCTCCGTCAGCGTGACATCGGCGCTGATCCCCATCTCACGGAATACAGACCGGAACACAAAAGCGCCCAGATTGCCGGGGACAATCACAATATGCTGCCCATCCTCCAGATACGGGGCGATCCGGCGGGCGATCTCCTCGTGGCGGTCCGCCATTACATGGACGAAAATAGCCTGCGCTTTATGGACGGCCTGCGCGGGATCGGTGGTCAGGCAGGCGGGCATGAAAGTTCCGTGCGCCTCCCCGCGCAGCGTAATCCCGCCCAGCCGGGAGATATCCTCAAAACGGGATGAAAAACGGCTGTCGTCGTGGGATGTGACCGTGAACCCGCGCTGCGTCAGATATGCCGCTGCGCTGTGCCCTGTCGAACCCGCGCCAATCACAGTAATCCGTTGTACCATGGAAACAACCTCCTGAATTTATATGGAAATACATTGCTCCAACCCTTTGCAATTCATATTGTACGCGTAACGTTCCGGCCTTGTCCAACGGGGTTTTACGGTACGGGGTATCGGAAGTTTTGAATCCGCGCCGAACCCATCCATCACTCTTTTTCCTATCCCATACCGAGATGCTGCGTTGGACAGCAGACGTGTTTTGATGTAGGTTAAAAGAGGAACAATGGGAAAAATTCCGCAATTTTCCGGCAAAAAGGAGGAGCCCTATGGTACACTACGCAATCGTTGGATTTGGAAATGCGGGTTATCATGCAGCGCGCGCTATTCGTGCGCGCGATCCCCAGGGAGAAATCCATATATTGAGCGATCAAACTTTTCCGCCCGCCAATCCGATGCTGACCACATATTACGTAAAAGGGGCGCTGGATTGGCCGGGTTTGTTTCCGTATGGCAGCCTGGAGGAGCTGTCCCGCAGCATGAAGCTGCACCTGCACATGGGGCGACGGGTCCGCAGGGTACATCCTGTGCAGCGGGAACTGGAGCTTGCCGGCGGCGAGCGAATCGAATATGGGCAGTGCCTTATCTGTACAGGCGCTTCCGCCTTTCTGCCGCCGGCTGAAGGGATGGATCTTGCAAACGTCTGTTGTGTGCGTGCCCCGCAGGACGCTCGCCGCCTGAAGAATGCGCTGGAAACACAGCGGCTCCGTTCCATATTGGTGGTTGGCGCTTCGATGGTGGGAATCAAGGTTGTGGAATTGGCCGACCAGTATGGGATTGCCTGTACCCTTGCAGACGGCGCGCCTCATTTGTTTGCGCTGGCCGCTTTTCAGGACACGGCTGAACGGATTGAGCGTTATTTAAAAAGCAGGGGCATATCACTTGCTTTTCCGCCATGCTGGATAAAATCGTCCAATCTCCAAAGGCGCCGTCCGGTGTGCTGACCGCAATCATGAAGGATGGGCGTCAGCTTCCAGCGGATTTGATCGTGGTGTGTATCGGCGCCAGAGCCAACATGGAACTGGTGCGCGGCACGCCAGTGGCGACGGGCCGCGGCATCCTGGTGGATCGGGGGATGCGTACAAACGTCCCCGGCTTGTATGCGGCGGGGGATTGTTGCGAGGGGTACAAGCTTCAATCCAAAGAACAGAGAAACATCGGCCTGTGGGCAAATGCGGGCTATCAGGGCCGTACAGCCGGCGCAAATATGGCGGGTGCGGATGAGTCGTTCGACTATACGATCCTGCACAACATCAGCCACTTTATGGGCATTGATTTTTTGGGCATGGGGGATATCGTCCATCCGCAGCCGGGAGACCGATACCGCCGTTGGCAGCGCGGGACGCTTTATATCCAGGCGATGGAAGGTGCGGACGGCACGCTCAAGGGGCTTAACCTCCTGGGCGGGGCGGCTGTAAGCGGAATCGTTAAAAACCACTTTATGAAGCGGCTGTCCGGTGAAAATGTACAATTGGACGCGCTGTCGCGCTGCCAATTGAAAAACGCCGGATTTCCCCAAAACTTTATTGATTATCTCGGAGGTATGGTATATGACGGAGCTTGAGAGAAAAATTAAGGCAAAAATCCCCGGCGCCGACACTGGGATCGAGGTCAAAAAAAGCCTGTGCGCCATCTGTTCTCCCGGCAATCACTGCGGCCTTGACGTTTATGTAAAGGACGGCAAAATTTTAAAAGTAGAGGGTACGCCGGAGCATCCCTACAATCAGGGACATATCTGCACGAAAGGAGCTATGAACAGGGCCTATATTTATCGTAAGAATCGGATTCGCACGCCGCTGCGCCGGGTGGGCAAACGTGGCGAAGGGAAATTTGAACCGATCACCTGGGAAGAAGCTTACGCAGAGATTGCAGAGAAGCTCAACCGTGTCAAGGACGACTATGGCGCGAACTCCGTCGCTTTTACCACCGGATATTGCAAGTGGTATCGTCCTTATTATCACCGCTTTGTATACGCCTTTGGTTCCGTCAATTATTCTACCGATGACTGTACCTGCTATCGCGCCATGGTGCTGGCCAACGAATGCACCATGTGCCGGGCTCAGGGCCCTGATATTGCCCATACGAATACATTGATGGCCTGGGCATGGGGCGGCTTTTATTCTGACCATTTGAGCGTGGGCGAGGTGGAGGAACTGAAGGCGCGGGGCGGCAAGATCGTTGTCATTGATTCCCGAATCACCAGGGCCAGTCAACGGTTTGCTGATGTATTCCTGCATATCCGTCCCGGGACGGATGGGGCGTTGGCACTTGGGATGGCTAAAATCATTTTGGACAACGGGTGGGC
>DBFXIC010000549.1:0-3030 GCA_048455095.1 Anaeromassilibacillus sp. | reverse complement strand
ATCTGGGGGTGGGCATCACACCGCCAACCCCAGCTTGGGGCAGCATGGTGTCCGAAGGATACAAATATTTGGTTTCAAATCCGGCGATTGCGATTCTGCCGGGCATCTGTGTGCTTTTGGTGGTTATTTCATTCAATATTGTGGGTGACAGTTTGCGCGATGCGCTGGATCCCCGGTTGAGGGGGAAATTGTGATGGAGGAAAATAAAATTTTATTGGATGTGAAACATCTATGCACCTCCTTTTTCACGCCTGCCGGAGAGGTAAAAGCGGTCAACGATGTCAGCTATTATGTTCGTGAACAGGAGATTGTTGCTGTAGTGGGCGAGTCGGGCAGCGGCAAGTCCGTCACACAGATGTCGGTCATGCAGCTGGTACAGACCCCGCCAGGCAGAATTTTGGGGGGGAAGGTTCTTTTCGAGGGGCAGAACCTTCTGGCATATAAGCCCAATTCCAAACAGATGCAGGCGATCCGCGGTGCTCAAATCGCCATGATCTTTCAAGAGCCAATGACAAGCCTGAACCCGGTGTACACCGTGGGAAATCAGATTACCGAGGTGATTCGCCGGCATAAAAAGTGCTCCCGCAGAGAGGCCTGGAGGCTCGGCACCGCCGCGCTGGACAGCGTAGGCAGCCCGGATCCGGAGACCCGCATGAAAAACTATCCCTTTGAAATGAGCGGCGGCATGCGGCAGCGCGTATTAATTGCCATTGCGGTAGCGTGCAACTCTAAGCTGATCATTGCCGACGAACCCACCACCGCTCTGGACGTGACCACTCAGGCACAGGTGATGGAACTTCTGCTGCGGATTGTGCAGGATATGAAGAAATCCATTGTGGTGGTCACCCACAACTTGGGGCTTGTAACGCGGTATGCCCAGCGCATCTATGTGATGTACGCCGGGCGTATTGTGGAGAGCGGTACCACCGAAGATATTCTGACACGGCCGGCGCACCCCTACACTATGGGGCTTTTGAAATCCGTGCCGAAGTTGGAGGAACGAGAAGGAGACAAACTGGTGCCCATCGAGGGCGCGCCGCCCAACCTGAGTCGCTTGCCCGGCTACTGCGCTTTTGCGCCCCGCTGCCCCTATGCCTGTGAAGAGTGCCGTAAAAAGCCGATGCCTGAGTTGCATAGCGTGGACGGAAAGCTACACTTCGCAGCCTGCCATTTGGATCCGATCGGAGGTGTGAGAAAGTGAGTGAGCAAACGACACGGTCGCCCCTTCTTCAAGTGGAAAATTTGAAGATGTACTTTCCCACGGGAAGAAAAGAAGATGGAAAAACCATTTGCGTAAAAGCGGTGGACGGCATCAGCTTCCAAGTGTGCCCAGGCGAGACTTTCGGCTTGGTGGGCGAGTCCGGCTGCGGAAAGACCACTGCCGGCAAGGCCATTCTGCGGGTGCTGACCCCCACCGAGGGCCGCGTAATTTACGACGGGCAGGACATTGCGAAGCTGCCCTTGACCAAGCTCAAACCCATCCGCCGGCAGTTGCAAATGATTTTCCAGGATCCCTATGGTTCTCTGGACCCCCGCCAGTCGGCCTACTCTATTTTGAAAGAAGCCATCCAATGTGACCGCAAGCAGCGTACCAAAGCGGAACTTGATGCCCGCGTCAACGAGCTTTTGAAGCTGGTGGAACTGGACGATTACATGAGCGACCGCTACCCCCATGAGATGAGCGGAGGCCAGCGGCAGCGCTTGGGTATCGCTAGGGCGCTGGCCTGCAATCCAAAGCTGATCGTATGTGACGAGCCCGTATCCGCGTTGGATGTGTCTATCCAAGCGCAGATTATCAACTTGTTTGCAGCTTTGCAAAAAAAGCTGGGTCTGACGTATATTTTTGTGGCACATGATTTGGCGGTGGTTCGACATATCGCGGATCGCATCGCTGTGATGTACTTGGGTCATATCGTAGAGTTGATGGATGCCGAGGACTTATTCCGCAATTCGCTTCATCCGTACACAGTGGCGTTGTTGTCGGCGGTTCCCACCACGGATTATTACGCAGAGAAAAAGCGCACGCGTATTGTGTTGAAGGGTGAAGTGCCCAGCCCGTTGCGTGCACCGAAGGGGTGCCCGTTTCATCCCCGATGCGAATATGCCACAGAGGAATGCCGCAGCGTTATGCCGCCCTTGCAGGATGTGGGCGGCGGCCATTGCGTGGCATGCTATCATCAAAAGAAAATGAACGGATAATGCTGGAGTCTCGGTGTTTCTACAGAAAAAGGCCCAGCGGCAGCCGTGCCTTAGCTTGCCCCCCGGCTTCGCGGCAATCTCATTAAGATAGGTGACAGACCAGACTGTATGTAAGGCAGTCTGGTCTATGTTTGCAAATATTTTAAAAAGTCGGAAGAAGAAAAGCAGATAACTGAACATAACGAATGCAGATGCAGGCAGCCCCGCGGATATATTTCCGCAGGGTTGCCTGCATACAGTTTGTCGATAAAGGCCTATCTATAGCGAAGCTATGGATAGGGATTTATAGTGAAGGGAGCCTTTACGAAATTCGGAGGGTATTTTGAATGGAGTATAAAGTAAAATTAACGCTACAAACTATTCAATAAATTGAAGATGTCATTGCACACATATAATGTGCTGTATAGCGTTTTATTCCGAAAAATAATTTCGGATTGTCCGTAATTTTATTACGGGATTTGTTGACTCAATGCTTTAATGTGGGTATAATGGTGATGAAAGTAGGTGAGCAGTATGTTAAAGCTGTTTGAGGTTACGGGTTTTAAAAACTTTGAGAATACCATTCACTTGGATTTTTCTGACATTCGTGATTATAAATTCAATGATTTCTGCATTGTTGATGGTCTGCTCAGCAAACTGATTGTTTACGGCAAAAACTCTGTCGGTAAGTCCAACTTGGGTTTGGCACTTTTTGACATCGTGTCTCACTTAACGACAAACAATGTGACGCCGGGCTTATACGACTATTATCTGAATGTCAACAACAAAGCTGGGTACGCGGAATTTCATTATGTATTCATGTTTGACAGCAGCGAGGTCGATTACCGATAC
>DBFXIC010000548.1:0-5279 GCA_048455095.1 Anaeromassilibacillus sp. | reverse complement strand
CCATAGTACATGCGCATGCGCTGGAGCGCGTTTTTCACGCCGATATGATGCTTGCCGCCTTCCGCCTCCCCGCCGCTTTCCAGCGCCGCGCACTGGGCGGCGGTCATGCCCCGGCCGTCATCGCAGATGGTCACCTGCAATTCGCCGTTCTCCGTAGCCAGGGAAATCTCCAGCCGATGCGTGCGCTTAACCCCCTCAAATCCATGCAGAATGGCATTTTCTACAAAGGGCTGGAACAGGAGCTTGTGAATGGGCAGGTCCATCAGCTCCGGCGGCGCATCGATGTGCACGTCCAGGGAGTTTTTCAAGCGAATCTGCTGCAGGCTGATATATTGCCTGAGCCAGGCGATTTCCTCATGTACGGTCACAACGCGGTTGCTTCCCTCGATGCCGTAGCGCAGGATCCGTGCCAGGGATACGATGGCGTTGGAGACATCGAATGCATTTTGGTCAATGGCCATCCAGTTGATGGTATCCAGCGTATTGTAGAGAAAATGGGGGTTGATCTGCGCCTCGAGCATGGCGATCTCAGCATTGCGCTGCTGCTCCGAAGCCTCGCGCACCTCGCGCATCAGGGCGTTGATATCATCCATCATGGCGTTGAAACGGCCTGCGATGATCGCCGTTTCCTTGGGCATGCGCGCACTTTGAGAAATGCGCACGGCCAGGTCGCCCTGCGCTGCGCGCTGCATGGCGGCGGCAACCGTATCCACCGAGCGCGTCAGTAGCCGGACCGTCATAACGATGGCCGCGATGAGCACGGCCCCAGAGACGAGCAGAACCGAAATCATGAACCGGACCTGACTGCCGAGCTGCATATAGAGCACGCTCTGGTCCTGAATGCTGCGCAGCGTCCATCCCGTGCGCTGGTGAAGGACAGCTTCCTCGCGGAGCGTTCCGCCCTCCAGCAGGGAAGGCGCCTCCTCTCGAAGCAGGCCGACCATGTCCGCCAACGGTCCTGAAACGATATGGTCGTCTGCATCCGTCAGCAAAAAATACGCGCTTCCGGCCTGCCCTCCGCGCCACTCCTCGTTGCAGATATCCGAAAGAAGCGTCTCCTCAACGCTGAGGATGACGATCGCGTTGCGATTTTCCACATGCCGCCAGTCGATGACACGATGCGCGATATGAAACAGATAGTGAGGCTGGTCCATCAGCGTTATGGCATAGGCTGAAGGAAAATAATGCGTGGTGTTGGTGGAGGCCACCTGGCTGTACATGGCTGCGCTGTCCCAGCCGTCCAGCCAGGTGCTGCTGGTCGAGGAAGCCAGCAGCTTGTCATAGGTGGAATAGGAGCCATCCTCAAACAGCACTGTAATAGCGCCCAGATACGGCTTGGCAAAGACCTTTTCCTGTATTTCGCGCCGAAGCTGGTTACGGCTGAGCGCCACATCCTCACCGGTGGCCAGCTTGTTGACCAGCTCTACAACAGTATCGTTTGTATAGATCTGGTAGAGCAGGTCCTCATAGGAAGCAAGGGTAGCGTCCAGAGTCTTTTCCATCTGCTGGAGATTGAGGCGTGTCTGCTCGTCCATGTTTTCCCTGATCACGGCTGCGGTCTGCCGGTAGCTGAGCCATTGGCCGGCGGCAAAGGGAATGAGCGTGACAAGGCACACAAGCGTGATGAGTTGGGTACGCAGGCTCGCAGATGTAAGATGCATATTGCCTCCCGGTATGTGCCGCACAATGCAGGCGTCGTTTGATATCATTGTACCTGTGCAAGCCTGAATTGGCAAGGGGAAGCGAAGGGACGTGCATTTATATGAACATATGGATTTGTTCCCACGTTTGTCCTGCGAGGCTTCTTCACTTCTGAATTGCAGCTCCGCAAAAGAAAAAGCATTTGCAGAAGAAAAAAATGATTGACGCGCCATGCGAAACATGCTACAATCACTTTCGCTGGTTGTGTTGAGGAGAGATGGCCGAGCGGTTGATGGCGCTGGTCTTGAAAACCAGTGATACCGAAAGGTACCGGGGGTTCGAATCCCTCTCTCTCCGCCAGTTTCCCTTCCGGGAAACAGAGTTTCATAGATGAACCGGTCCTATGGAGAAGTACCCAAGTGGCCGAAGGGGCTCCCCTGCTAAGGGAGTAGTGTGCGAAAGTGCAGCGAGGGTTCAAATCCCTCCTTCTCCGCCATTAAAGGTCTGAAAACTATGGTTTTCAGACCTTTTTTCATTGCGTTTTTTTGCATAAACCGTTTGAATAAAGAAAAAACAGAGGCCTTTCAGTTCCTGTTTTTCCGCTCTCTTGCGTCAAAGGACGCAACAAGTGCGTCGACGCCCAACAGGCTTGCGGCGCGACATAAATTACAAAATGGGTAGCTGAGGACGATTTCAGCGCTCACCAATCCCTTCCCTCGGCGCAGGAAGTTGATCACCGTTTCTCTCAGCTATACAAAAGGGCTAGAGCCAAGGTTTTTCAACCTTTTTGTTTTTCCAGCGCACCGCCGACAATGCATGCGAGGATAAAAAAAGCTGCTATGTGCTATCCTTTATCCGCAGCTGAAAAAGCAGTCAACGAGGTCCGCTCCACTAACTGCGCATCCAAGGTAAGGCACGGGGACGGATGCTTACCATCCATTACATCAAGCAGCGTGCGCACGGTCAGCTCGCACTGCTGCTGCATTCGGTTGTCCACAGAGGCCAGCTCCGGCGTAGCGCAACGACTGAGAATCGTATTGTTAAAGCCAATCATCGGTATAGGCGGCAATCCGGCAGACTGTAGCGCCTTTGCCGCCCCGATAGCCAGCGAATCGTCGGCCGAAAGCACAGCATTGAATGATACTTGGTCCAGCAGCTGCCGCACTGTTTCCACCGTTTGCCCGAAGGAAGAGCCGCCCTGGTTGTGAATCTGGATTTCCATAGGTTCTGACCGGGCATACAGCGCCATACCTTCCCGGTATCCGTTCAGTTTCATGTGGCCGCTATAAGTTTCCGAATCATACAAGTATAGTACGCGATCATGTCCCATCTCCGTCAGGCGGCGCACCATCTTGCAAGCGGCTCTTTTTTCGTCGCACAGGGTACAGAACAGGTTATCGCCTTCAATGCGCCCGTTAAGCAGAAACACTGGTATATGCCGGGCTGCATAGCGAAAGTCCTCCTGTTCCTGCTCCGTGCAGCTACAGCCGATCACCACGGCTGCATCTACCTGCCGGTTGATGAGCGATACAAAATAAGCCCGCTTGGATTCATCGTTGCTGGCGGCGTCAATCAACAGAATTTCAAATCCGTTGGCGCGTAGCAGGCGGCTCAGCTCCGCCACAGGATAGGCATGGTTTCCGTCCGATATCACCGGGCAGATGATACCGATGGTGTGACTGTGCTTGGTGTTGAGGCTATGAGCAAGCGCGTTGGGTATGTATCCCTCTCGAATGATCACTTCCTCCACCCGCTTGCGAACCGCCTCACTGACGGGTCCGGAGCGGTTCAGCACGCGCGATACCGTGGCGGTTGATACGCCAGCCATGCACGCCACATCATAAATGTTCATGTTTGCTCCTCCTTCCGCTTTCCAGAAGTGTAAGCGATTTCACCGCTTTTTGTCAAGCGTCGAGATGCATAGTGGACGATTTTGAGGTTCAAAGAGGCTAAAATTGCACTCTTTCCCTTTCTGCATTAAACAAATTGACAGTTTTCCCGCTGGCATGACATAATAAACACGAAAAGGCTGAAACCGGTTACACAGTGCCGGCATCGTTCAAAATCGATTAACAGGGAGGATCAGCAAAATGGAAAAATTCTACATTGCCCGTAATGAGGATGTCAAAAAGGAATTTGACGCCAATGGTTTCTCCTGTACCGAACTGCTGCCCGGTACATACGAGGGAGGAATTCGCAACTACAAGTGCTTCCTTAAGCCTGGGTGTGAGGTCTCCCCCACGCTGTACGCCGACAAGACCGTTCTGTTTTTCTTTGGTCAGGGGGTCGGTTACATCCGCGACGCAGAAGCAGCCTACAACATCACCGAGCTTAGCTTCTATGCCCCCAAGTTTGACCAGTGCCCCTATACCATTCATGCGGTGGATGAAATGGAATTTGTGATGAGCATTGTTGACCTGAACGAATGGGATCGCAAAATCATCGCTGAAAACCACATCTACCTGCCCTTCTTCCGTAAGCACAGCGACTGCACCCGCTATGTTCAGGACTGCAAAGGCCCCAACACGGAGGCGCGCAACGTGCTGGGGTGTAAGCAGCTGGGCCGCATCATGGTGGGCACCACCCGTGCCGTGGGCGAGGGCACCACGGAAGAGGGCCATCCCGCAGTGCACCAGTGGAATTATTGTGTAGGCGCTTCGGACTTCCATATTTCCGTGGATCATTGCGAGCCCCTGCCCCATAAGGCAGGCGAGTGGAGCTTTATCCCCGCGGGTCCTGATCATGACCTGGTAGCTGACCCCGGCAAGGAGGTATTTTACGTCTGGTACGAGCATTTTGCTCGTGAAAAGGATTTTGACGTCAAGGTGCTTCCCGGACAGAAGCTGCCTGAATAACAGCGGCTCGAAAAACAGGAGGAATCGAAACATGAATTTCTATGTGGCCCGTAACGAGGATATCAGGGTGGAATACAATGCCGATGGCTTTGCGCGCACAGAGCTGTTGCCCGGCACCTATGACGGCGGTGTGCGCAACTACAAGTGCTTTCTGAAGGCCGGCTGTCAGGTCGAACCGGAATGCTATGCCGATAAGCTGGTGCTGCTGTTTTTCGGCAAGGGCGAAGGCTATGTGGCGGATGCTTCGGCGGCCCATGCCATCAGGGAGCTTAGCTTCTATGCCCCCCACTTCGACAAAGCCCCCTATCGGGTGCAGGCCTTTACGGATATGGAATTTGTAATGGCCGTGATCGACATGTCAGAAGGGGATTGGGAAGACTATGCCGCCTCCCATGCTCGCCTCCCCTTCTTCGTCAGCTTGAGCCAGTGTGTAAAATACGATCAGGACTGCAAGGGTCCCAACACCACATCCTGGCACGTGCTCAACGCCAAACAGCTTGGTCACGTGATGGTAGGCGTGGTGCGCGCCGTGGGCGAAGGCACCGTAGAAAAGGGTCATCCTGCCGTGCATCAGTGGAATTATTGCATCGGAGATGCTGACTTTGACATGACCGTGGACGGACAGACGGTCAGCCACAAAGGCGGCGAGTGGAGCTTCATCCCCGCGGGGCTGGACCACAGCCTGGTGGCAAAGCCCGGCAAGGAAGTTTTCTACGTGTGGTTTGAGAAGTTCACCCGCGACGACCGCGATTTCGTGCTCAAGCCCATGCCCCGCAAGTCCCT
>DBFXIC010000547.1:0-6746 GCA_048455095.1 Anaeromassilibacillus sp. | reverse complement strand
GGTGAAGTTTGCCGTCGTGTCGCTGCGTACATACGCCTGTGCCGTCACATGCTGCGCCGCCGCAATCACCGGGGATGCCACTGCCACCGCGGTTCCGGCTGTTCCATATGTGTTGGAACGGCTCACGGTATGGCTCGTCTTTTTCGCCGTCGTTGCTGTCGATTTCAGCAGGCTGGGCGCATTCTCTCCAATGGCGCACGCCTTTGCGATCTGCTCGTCCGTTGCGCTCTCATCGTTGTATACCGCCCACATCAGGTTCACCTGGCTGCGGTATGCCGCATAACTTGCCGCCGTGTAACCCTCCGGACCAATTGCCTCCAGATTTCTCAGCAGCTCTTCCAACGCCTCCTTGCTCGGCACACGCCGCAGCGCAGCCATCGCATTCAGTAGCTCGGAAGCCATTTCGTCCACCACTTTTTGCGACGCATTCTCGTCGTCCAGCAAAGCGGATGCTTCCTTCAAAACTTTCTGGAAGGATTTCAAAGCCTCGTTCTGGATATACGCATCCAAATCATAGCCTTCCGCCTCGTCCACCAGTACCTGCAATGCGGAGAAGTCCGCCTTGCGCACCAACGCCAGGATCGCATCGTGCAGCTCCTGATAGGCGTTTTCGACTTCTTCCTTGAGGACTTCGTCCTCCGCACAGATGGCGCGTGCCGCTTCCAACGCCTCGGTAAACGCCGTCTGGCTTGACGGAGTGAATTCGTCCAGCTTCACCTGTTCCGCCGTATGGACCAGCTCTTCCAGCGCTTCCTTCTCGCCCTTTTCAAAGTTCAAGTAGTGCATGGCGTCGATCAGGTCTTTCCATGCCTCGTCCACCTCGGCCTGTGTGGCATTCGGATCAGCATAGATGCTCCGCGCGTTCTTCAGGGCCGTTGTGAACTTCTTCTGCACACTGGGAACGAGCTTATCGAGCTCCTCCTTTGTGACGGCTTCCGCCTTTTCCAGAACCACGCCCAGCAAGTCCTTCCGCACCAGCTGGAAGGTAAAGCGCAGGACCTTATTCTGATCCGGCATGGTGAAGGTGTAGGTGCAGTCCTCCGCCGTGCAGTCGATCGCTTCGCCGTTGAGCAGAGCGGATGCAAACGTGCCGTCCACCGGTGTGAAGTGCAGCGTAATGGATTCGCCGCCCTTGACCGTTGCGCCGTAGATGCCGTTTGTGTCGAGGATCACCTCTGTGCTGCCCGTCACTTCCAACTCCACGTTCGGGCCGTACTGGATGTTCAGCAGATGCGCTTCGCCGGAAGGCGTCTGTTCCGTCAGTCCGTTCTGCGCTTCGGTCAGCGCCTTCTTCGCCGCGTTGATCTCGGCCTGTGTGGAACCATTGTCGCCTTCCACCGCGACCGCTTTTTCAAATGCAACTTTAAAGGTCTTCCAGCTCTCGTCCGTATAGTTGCCCTGCTCCGTCACTTTTGCAGCGTTCGCAATCGCCGTGCGCAGGTCTGTGCGGTCGATCAGGCCCGCAAGATTGTCGATCTCACTCAATTTAAACTTCGCCTGCATAATGTAGCACAGGTCCGTGGTCACCGGTTTGCCCTGGGAAGCCCAGTCTTTGCTGAACGCCTCGTCCCAGTGGCCGTAGGAATCCAGAATATAGGTGCCGTCCGGCTGCACCACAATGCCCGCATAGCCGCAGTCGCCGGAATACGTGTTCTGGGAGAAATCCTCCTTCAACAGGATGCGGTACTGGCCCTCGTTCTGTTCCAGCAGGTCCTCATACGTGCCGACCCAGGCGATCCAGTCGCCCGCACGCCAGTCGCCGGGCTCGATCTGCCCGTTCTGGTTGTAGTCCAGAATGATTTCGCGGAAGGTGATCAGGAGTCGTCCGCTGACCGGGTCATAGACCGCCTTGTGGCGCTCACCCTGCAGCGCGCCCTGGATCTCCTCCGGGCGGCTCCAGGTCTCGCCCTCGTCGTCGGAATAGAACATGGTGGACTTGTGCTGATGGGTCTGACTTCTCGCCAGCGCCATGATGCGGCTGCCATCCGGCGAGCGGAACATGCCCACCTCGCAGATCTGGTGGCTGCTCTCCACATCGCGGTACTCGGAGAGATACGGCACCGGTTCGGTCCACTGGTCGTTCCCGTCCTCGTCAAAGGTCAGGTACGTCTTGTAGTTGACAAAGCTCGCGTTGTGGTACACGCCCATCCATTTGTCGATGTAGTTGCCGTTTGCATCCTTGAGCTGAATGAGACTGGCCATGGCGACTGTGGCGGGGTACCCGTCGTGGAAATGCCGGTATTCGCTCCAGGTATTGCCGCCGTCGCTGGAGATCGAGGTATTCCAGCCGGTGGCCGGGTTCCCGTCTCCCCAGTTGGGGCAGCCGGTGATCAGGAGCAGCTTCTGGCTGCCGTCCGTGAAGTCGAGCTTATACATGGTGGGCGTCTCGCGGGAATCCGCCCAAGAAGCGGGCGTCTCCTGCTCCTGCCACGTCTCGCCCGCGTCCGTGCTCTTCATCAGCACCAGCGGGCCCTTGCCATGGCCGATCGGATACGCCGTATACAGCGTTTTGTTGTCGTCCAGCATCACCATGTCGGGCTGGCCGAGATACTGCCGGTCCGTTCCGGGCGAGCGCTCGATCGCGGAGGTGTTCGCCTCGGGCAGCGTGTACTGCGGGATGGTGGACTGGATCTCCAGATGCTTCTGCACCGTGATTGTCACATACTCGAGGTAGCCCGCCGCCCGGTTCTCCACCGCGATGCGCGTGCTGCCGCGCTTGTTGGCGGTGACAACGCCGTCCGCGGTGACGGAGGCGATCTCTGGATCCTCGGAGGTATAGGTAATGGTCTTGTCGCTCTCGTCGGAGACCAGATCTGCCTCAATGGCAAACGTATCGCCTATATAAAGCGCTTCCGCATAGCTGTTGAGGTTCAGGCCCCTGGTCTTTTTTGCGATTGCAATCTCCTGCGCGGTCAGCGCGCGGTTGAAAATCTTCACGTCATCCAGGCTGCCGACAAAGCCGCGTCCGCCCAGCACCTTAATTGGCGCTACGATGGTGGAGTTCTGGTTCCAAGTGTTGTTGGCTACCTGTGTCCCATCAATGTACAGGCGCAATTCCGTTCCGTCGTTCGTCATAGCGACGTGCTTCCAGACGTTCTGCGGAAGCGTGTAGTTCATCGTCAGGTAGCCCGGCTGCACATGGACAGCCATCTTCGCCTCAGCGGCGTCCCTGCGCGTGTCCAGTGAAACAGAGCCGCTCTGTGCGCTCTCGCTGGCGAATGGGTTCCCGTCCCAGAAGATGGAGGCGGTTTCGTTCGCACCCTCAAAGTTCACCCAGCACGCAATGGTCCAGTTGCCGGTGAGCGTCTCCGGAGCGTCGACGGCCACCTGCTGGCCGCCCTCGCTGAAATGCAGGGCCTTTCCGGCTCTGCCATCCACAAGCGCCGCGCCCTGGTTGACCGCGTCGTGGCCGTTCCACTCGTCCGGCACATGGTTGCCTTCCAGATTGTCAAAGCTGTAATAGGAGACGAGCACCGCCGGGTCGATCGCAGGCTCGGTCACCGTCACCCGGATAGTATCCTCCTTGGACGGGTCCTGCTGAGAGGCAGCCGTAACGGTCGTCGTGCCCATGGTGTGCGCCGTCAAAAGGCCCGCGGAAGATACCGACGCAACCGCGGGGTCCGCACTGCTCCATGTGACATTCGGATTCAGCACGCTATCCGGCTTGACTGTCGCATGAAGCTGCTTTGTATTGCCCAGCGGCAGGGAGACGTCCCCGCCGTCGATGGTGACGCTCTCCACATCCGTGGATGCACCGCCTTTAAGTTCGATATACCGTTTTGTCAGCTCTTCCAGCCCGGTGCGCAGGACCGCCATGTCGTCCGCCATAAGCTGCTGCTGCGCGGGTGTGGAGATGTAACCGCCGCCCCAGTTGGAATACGGCTTGACCGTAGACAACAGCGCATCCACCTCGGAAGCCATTGCCGGCACTTCTCGTTTCATCGCAAAGAGTTTATTTGCGTCGCGTACGCCCTGCGCCATCTTTTCCAGACGGACGCTGGATTTACTCACGGGATGTTCCGCGTCGCGCTCATCCGGGAAGATCAGGAAACAGTCGCCCGCTTCAAAGGAGCTGTGCGTCGTATCGCGCAGCGGGTCCTCCACCCAGGCGTCGTATGCCCAGCGCAGGAAGCCTACGCCGCCCATAGAGGCGGAGTACAGCATGCCCCAATAGCTTTCGCCCGGCGCGCTCAGGGAGAAGTTCCCCGGTTTATGCCCGGTGCATGAGTACAGCGTTGTGCGCAATCCCAGGGCCTCGCGGTCCTGTAACAGCTGCGCAAAGTCCGCGGGGTGTGCCTTGACCGCCGTGTCGCCCACGTTCAGGTCGCTTACGCGCATGGCCAGCGCTTTTTTCTCCACAAAGCTGTCCATGGCACCCGCCGTCTTGAAATGCTCGCCCTGGCTGTTGGTGATGCTCTCGATCAGATCGAACGCGGCGTTACTGAAGCCGCGCTCGTCGATGCCGATGTACGCGTCGTTGAACCAGCCCTTTTCTTCCAGATGCGCGGTGAGGTCCCGCAGAAAATCGCCCCACACCTGATTGTACCGCTGGGTACCCGCTGTGAACGCTTCGGTCACGTTCTGTCCGGTGGTCTCATCGTAATACTTAAAGGAATTGTGCCAGGGTGCGACGCTATAGCAGACAATCTTATTGCCAATTCCTAAGTCTTTATTAAACTGCACCCACTTATCAAAGTCGGTGTAATCGTAACTGAAAGTACCGTCCGCATGTTTGGTCCATTGTACCATCGAGGGATAGTGCACCTCGTTTTTGCTGTAGGTCTGGCCGTTCCACGCCTCGTCCACAATGGTGGTGGTGATGGCATGACCGCCGATCGACCGGTACTTTTCCATCTCTGGACGCAGGATTTCCAGATGCCTCTCGGAGAACGGCTCTACGCCGTAGTATTCAGCCGAGGTGTACGGATACTGCCACAGCTCGATATCGAAGCCGTCCTTAAAGTTTGTTGCATCCGGCAGGACCGCGTCCGCGACCTCCAGATGATAGGTAAAGATCAGCGGCGTATCGATCCCGTCCGCCTTCACGCGGAGCGTGCCGGTATATCTGCCCGCCGGGGCGTCCTTTGGCACGTCGATGGCCACCCAGACCGGCTGGATATGGTTGAATGGAATGTCCATGGGCGCTGTCTGGTACAGGATGTCCGGGCTTTCCTTGCGGTTGTCCGCCGTAGGCGTCGGATAATTTCCCCATGCACGTTCCGTATAGGCCTGCGCCGACTTGATAAATGTCGCCGTCACCTGGGAGGCGCTGATCGTCCCCGCGTCCCCGGTGAAGTCGCTCGCGGTCACCGTCACATTTCGCAGGGCAGACTCTTTGGAAACCAGCGCGATCTCCGAGACCGCCTGATCATTTTTCCAGGCGGAGAGCGTCCCCTCCACCGTCCCCATGGCCTTGACCTGCTCGTACTTGTCCTGCGTGTAGTGCAGATCGCTGTTGACAATGCTGCCGCTCAACTGCGGGACCGTGGGCGCGACCGTCACGGTAAGCGTTTTTGCGGCGAAAAGGCCATCGCAGAGCATGGAGATTGTCGCCGTACCCTCTGAGATAGCAGTGATGACACCTGTTTCGTCCACCGTGACAACTGTCTCATCGTCCGATGTAAAGATCAGGTTCTTTGGTTCCGCGTAATCGGGAACCACGCGGTAGGCGATCTTCTGTGTCGCGCCCTCCAGCAGCGTATAGGACGCGCTCTCCAACACGAGGTCCGTCACCTGGTACGGCGCGTGGTAGATCTCCGCCTTGACCACCTGATTGACCACCTTACTGCCGCTCTTTTCATTGAGCGTCACCGCCTTCAGTGTGTGCGGCCCTTCGGATAGGCCGCTGGCGCTGTACACGACGGCATCCACGCGGGAGCCGCTGTTGTAGAGGTCTGCCACCGTCTCGTTGACGCCGTCCACTGTAAAACGCACCTTGCCGTGTACCGGCCCCTTGGTGGCGGTGATGTCAATCCGGTTGCCCACAAACGGGATTTCATAATAACACTCCTCCGCGCGCGCGTCGGAAGCGCCCAAATCGATATATGCCTCGCTTGCATTGGCGGTCCACGACTTGCCTGCGTACGCCGTATACCGGAATACGTTGTAGTCGCCGCTCTGCATGTCCGGCGCGACGGTTTCCTTCTCCACCGTCACCTCTCCGGAATCCGCGCCATATACCCGGGCGTAGCTCACCTGTAGGCCTGTCATGTCCCGCGGCAGCGTGGCGGCCACCGTATGTACGCCGAAGTTCAGCCCCTTGCGGCTGTACAGCACCGTCTCCTGGAAGGGCTGCCCTGCGATTGTAACCGTCTCCGGTTCTTCGTTGTCGAGCTGAAAGGTGTTTTCCGCGTCGTTCTTCACGCCGACCAGCTCCACACCTGTCCCCTCAAAGGTAAAGGTGTAGGTGTGCTTCTTTGCTTCGTCGTAATTCTCATTCCAGACCCAATGCTGGGTTTTGGCCTCATGGCTTCCCTGGATGGCATCCTTGGTGTCCGCCGCCCAGCCGGTCTGTCCGTTTGGGTCCACCGCCGGGGTGTACGTGAAATAGTGCGTCCCGGACGTCACCGTATCGTCCACGACGATCGGTTCATCTGCGGCCACCGCCAGCATGTTCGCCGGGAATGCCAGCGTCACCGCCAAAAGGCATCCCAAAACTGATTTTAACCATCTACGTTTCAACTTCCCATTCCTCCTTCTCCACAATTGGGAAACCTTCCCTTTCCTCCTTTCGTCCAATTCCCCAA
>DBFXIC010000546.1:0-10985 GCA_048455095.1 Anaeromassilibacillus sp. | reverse complement strand
CCTCAAGGGCCAGCGCGGGAAATAGGTGTTTCGGTAAAAAGTTTTCGTCTTGGTTATATGATAATCCTGCATTTGCAGGATTTCAAGTCGCAAATCTGTAATTTGTTGCAATTCACAAAGGTGGTGTCTGTATTTTGTTGGATTTTGATAGATTAAATGAATTGTTGAAATCAAAGGGTGTAAAAAAATCCTTTCTTGCAGACCAACTCGGAAAGAACCGTAGCATTTTCAGCGATTGGGAAGCCGGAAAGTCTCAGCCCAAACCCGAATATATAACTATCATTGCAACTCTTCTCGGAACTACCCCCGCTTACCTCACCGGTGAGAGCGACGACCCCGGCCATGCCCCGGAACCTCCTGAAAAGCAAAAAAAGCTGCTCGCCGAAGCGAACAGCCTGTCGGACGCCGAACTCGAAAAAGCGTTGGAGTATATCCAGTTTTTGAAAAGCCAGCGGAAGAAATAGTCGAAATTCTGCCGCATCAAAAAAGGAGGCTTTTGTATGGGCATAATGGATAAGCTTTCACGGTTATTTACAGGTGCCTTTAAGCACACTTCCGCTCCGCAATCCAGCTTTGATTCCAACGCACCATTCGACTCGGACAAATATCTAGCCGCTAACCAAGAATATACCGATGCGTTTTGCCGCACTTTCGATTTGACTTCTATCGAGGGCATTCGCTCTATTGATGCTGCACAGCTCGATGAATGGAAGAAAAATGCTCCGGGCGTTCCGTCCACCCCTGTACAAATTCTTAGCAAGCAGGCTAGCAGTTATCACAGCAACAAGCAGATGGATCTCGCTATTGAGTGCTTGAGAAAAGTTAACGAGCTTTACGATTATGATAAATTTCCATACCGCCAGAATGACTATCTGCGTTTGGTTCGATATCTGCGGGATGCAAAACGTTTTGATGAAGCCCGGGAGGAAGAAGCAAAAATCCAAGCACGATTCGGGCATAAAGATGAAACCCTTCCCAAAGACTCTTTTTATATCAATTATATGGAAGATTTGATACGTACTGCAAACGTCCTGAATACCGACCTCGTTCAGGCAAGCACGGCTCCTAATTGTTGTGAGCTTTGCGGCAAGTATCGTGGTCGCATCTTCAGTTTGACCGGACGCGACAAACGTTTCCCCAAACTGCCAGATGATTTCCATTTGACTTGCGGGCTTGGTTTATATGCTTTTGTATATGGCGCAAGCACCCCGCTCTATGTGAAAGGAGATCTTTTAACAGAAAGCAAAAAACCTTTTGTTGATAGCCGCACCCCTGAAGAACGTGAAGCCTATGCGCAACGGCAACAGCAAAAGACCATCGACGCCACTGATCGTGACGATTATGCATGGTTACAAGAATTCTTGCCTGATTTAGCGCCGAAATCATTTGGCGGATATCGCAGAATGAAAAATCTGGACTCAAATAATTACAAAACCCTCAAGGTTCGCGCTGCTGAAATGGGGCATCCTATCGGTGGCGAACAAGCGGAAACTTGAGCAGGACTATCCGCTTTGTCGCAGAGCACGGATATAGTCCATCAGCTGCTCCAGCTCCACGGGCGATAGATCCTCCACTGCTTCGCCAAAGCGCCGAAGCAGCTCGGCGCGATACTCTGCATCCATGATATCGCTCCCCTTTCCCCGGCGTGGCCGGCATCTTCATATACCCACCATAACGCCGCTATAAGGCGCTTGTCCTGTCTCCGGCACATTATGACGGTCTGCGTCATCCCGCCCGAAATAATACGCACAAGGCTGGTGATAACATGGATGTTTCTCTGGTAAATGCCACGCTGGAAAACATGGAGCTTCTTGCGGGTGTCTCTATCCCGCAACAACAAAACCAATATGTCAACTTCGAGCTCTCGGCCGTCGGGTACGAAATAGCCGGGAATCCATGGGCATTCATCATCCTGGCCGACGGATGCGTCGCCGGCTATCTGTGCTGCGACGAATTGCAAGGCGGCGAGCTGATGATAAAGAAATTCGTGATCGACGCCGAGTTTCAGCGACGCGGCATCGGCTCTGCAGCTCTTGAACTTCTGCGCGCGGCCGCGCGAGAGGCCGGTTGCCGTGAAATTTATTTGAGCGTCGCCGCAGACAATTCCCCGGCACAGGACTTCTATACCCGGCGCGGTTTCTCGCTGGATGAAAGCGGCTGTGCGGAGCAAGGTTGCTGGCTCTGCCGTGATATTCTTTTCGACTGAGCAACCACTATATATTCTTACGGAATCCGTCATAATATTCCACTATACGACAGACCCCGGCCAAACGGCCGGGGCCTCTGTTATAATAGGGGTATTCGGATATTCTTTGTGCTTACACGCGGTATCACACTGTTATCTATTACAGGATAGATAGATATTATATCTATCTATCGTCTTAGTCTTATATAAAATAAGGTGTCGGCCTATTTTGTGTCTCAAATTTGAGACACAAACCAGGACACAAACAAATTTTTGTGTCTCAAAATTAAGACCCAAACGATTGCCTGTTGAAAACTTGTTGAGATGCTTCTCTTTGTTTTTCGTGTCTCAAAATTGAGACGCAAAAAGGATGTAACAGACTAATTTTGCTCTGCTTGGCAGTTGCAAAAAACATATAGCAACCACAATATATTGTGGTGAGCATGGAGGTGCAAAATGCCGGTTTATAAAGACGAAAAGCGCGGCACATGGTGGGTATCGGTCCGCTATACCAACTGGGCCGGGCAGCCGGACAGGAAAGTAAAGCGGGGATTTTCCCGCGAGCGCGACGCCAAAGCATGGGAACGGGACTTCCTGTTTCAGCAGTCCAGAAGCTGTGATATGACAGTATCCGCCTTGTGGGAGCTGTACCGCGAAGATGATAGGGCCCGGCTGCGTGAAAGCACGCGCGACAGCAAGGATTCCTTGTATAGGACGCATATCGAACCCTACTGGAAAAACACTCCTGTGAACACGATTACGCCGGCCGATGTGCGGAAATGGCAGAACACGCTTGTTTCAGCCCGGAAGCCCGATGGGGATCCGTACAAGCCTACTTATCTCCGCTCTATACATTCCCGCTTCAGCGCCTTAATGAACTATGCTGTTAATTTCTATCACCTGCCGGCCAACCCGTGCCGGGCTTCCGGCTCCATCGGCGCCAAGAAACGAAAAGAATTCAGCTTCTGGACGCTCGACCAGTTCAACCAGGCTATCGCCTACGTTGATGCGCCCGCCAAGCACCTGGCCCTTATGATTCTGTTTTGGCTGGGGCTGCGCGAGGGCGAGTGCCTTGCATTGACCGCGGCCGATCTTGGTGATGACGGTTATTTCAGCATTTCCAAGACCTTTCACCGCCGAAAAGGGCGTGAATTCTTCGGCCCTCCGAAAAGCGACAACGGCATCCGTTACCTGGCCGCACCGAATTTCCTCATTGACGAATTCCGCAAGTACTGCGGTTCGCTGTATGACCTGAAGCCTCGCGACCGCATATTCTACTTTGGAAAAAGCACTCTCGGTCGGGAGCTAGATCGCGCTGCTGCGTGCGCTGGGATTCCGCGCATCCGCCTGCACGATCTGCGGCACTCAAATGCGTCTCTGCTTATCAAGATGGGATATGATATTCCGATGCTGGCGGCACGCCTTGGAGACTCCATGAAAGTTGTAAGCGAAACCTATGCCCATCTGTACCCAAAGGCACAGGACCACGTAGCCGCTCAGATGGATGCGGTGCGTTTCGGCATGGTTAACACACCGCCCCGCCCGATTGCTGAAATCCCGTCGAATGTGATACCGTGGCCGCTTGCAAAATAGAAAGCGCCCCTACCTGAAAACCAATCAGGTAGGGGCGTGCTGCTGTCAGGGTATCACTTTGGTATCACGCATTTGCAAAGACAGGCAAAAAACGGCGGTGCAAAGCCATTTTTCCGGGAAATGTTGTTATTCGAATTCCACCGTCGCGGGCGGCTTTCCCGTACAGTCGTACAGCACACGATTGATGTGCGGCACCTCGTTCACGATCCGGCTGGTAACCGTGTCGATGACCTCCCAGGGCAAGTGCGCGGCTTCTGCCGTCATAAAATCTGCCGTAGTAACAGCCCGCAGCGCAACAGCATAGTCATAGGTACGTTCGTCGCCCATCACGCCAACGCTGCGCATGTTTGTCAGTGCCGCAAAATACTGGCCAAGGCCCTGCGCCACGCCTGCCTTTGCGACTTCCTCGCGGTAAATGGCGTCCGCATCCTGCAAAATTGCGATTTTCTCCGGCGTCACCGCGCCGATGATGCGGATGGCAAGGCCTGGTCCGGGGAAAGGCTGGCGGCTGACCAAATGCTCCGGGATTCCCAGCTCGCGGCCCGCGTTGCGCACTTCGTCCTTGAACAGGTCGCGCAGCGGTTCGATAATCTCTTTGAAGTCCACATAGTCCGGCAGACCGCCTACGTTATGGTGGCTCTTGATGACCGTGGATTCACCGCCCAGGCCGCTTTCCACCACATCCGGGTAGATTGTTCCCTGTACCAGAAAATCCACTGTTCCGATTTTTTTCGCTTCCTCTTCAAATACGCGGATGAACTCTTCGCCGATGATCTTTCGTTTTTGCTCCGGTTCCTCCACGCCCGCCAGCTTGTCATAAAAACGCTGCCGCGCGTTTACACACACAAAGTTCAAATCGTACGGTCCCTCCGGGCCGAACACCGCGCACACTTCCTCACTTTCATTTTTTCTCATGAGGCCGTGATCCACGAACACACAGGTAAGCTGCTTGCCCACAGCTTTTGCCAGCATGACGGCCGCAACAGAAGAATCCACGCCGCCCGAAAGTGCACACAGCACGCGCCCGTCTCCGATTTTTTCCCGCAACATGCGAATGGACTGTTCCACGAAAGAATCCATTTTCCAATCGCCCGTACAGCCGCACACATTATAAATGAAATTCGAGAGCATCTTTGTACCCTCCTGCGTGTGCAGGACCTCGGGATGAAACTGCAGCGCATACAGACGCTTTTCCGGCTGCTCCATCGCCGCGGCCGGGCAATTTGCACTGTGTGCAGAGATAACAAAGCCCGGAGCAACCGATTCGATATAATCCGTGTGGCTCATCCAGCATACTGTGCTGGATGAAATATCCGCGAAGAGCTTGGACGCAGGATCGACAAACACCTCTGTTTTGCCGTATTCACGCACAGGTGCTTTACACACATGGCCGCCCAACAGATGCATCATAAGCTGGGCGCCGTAGCAGATACCCAGTACAGGGATGCCCAAATCAAACACCTCTGTGCTGATGGCAGGAGCCCCATCTTCATAGGCGCTGTTGGGTCCGCCTGTAAAGATAATTCCCCGCGGTCGCTTCGCTTTTATAACATCCAACGCTTTCGTATAAGGAACGATTTCGCTGTACACATGGCACTCGCGCACGCGCCGCGCGATCAACTGATTGTACTGGCCGCCAAAATCGACGACGATCACTGATTCGGACATAAATTCCTCCCCCAAAATTCTTCCCACTCTGTACAATGTTTTTTCTTAGTATAGCACATCAGGCATGAAATTGCGTGCAGAAAATAACCGCGTTTCCCACCGGATTCCTAGTTATTTTACCAAATCTCACGCAGCTTCATCCGTCATTCAAACTCAAAAAGCGATTCAATGGGCGCACGCACGGCACGCGAGATCTCAATAGCCAACTTCAGAGATGGATTGTACTTTCCGGCTTCCAGACGAATGATCGTTTCTCTCCTGACATGCACACGGAATGCCAACTCCTCTTGCGTCATTCCCGCAAGCTGGCGGTACTTTTTCAAATTACAAACAAAGCCGTCCACGGTTCACGCCTTCCTGTCCAGGTAATAAGTAAGAGCTGGAGCCGCCACAGAGCACACCGAATACCCCAAAGCCCCGAACAAAAGCACCGTATCCCGGCCAATCCCCTGCCTGTCCAGCAAAAACAGAAGCAAAAAACTGAGCAGTGCAAACAGGCCTCCCACAATACGCATAGCGCGCGTTTCATTTTCCACAAGGCGCTCATCTGCCGGCTCTTTATACAGCAATCCCCAGAAAAACCAGGCAAAAAATGCGAAGAAAACAAAAAACAGATAATTCCGTCCGCCCCCGTGCTTCGGCAAGAAGCCGAGGAAGCCCAAAAAACCCATGCAGCCCATCCAGGGCTTGACTTGAAAATTGCGGTGTGCCTTTTTCATTTCAACTTCCCCCTAAAAGTGATATATTTGTACCTTTCAGTGATAAATATATCACTTTTTCATTGAAAAAGCAAGCCGCTGAAATAAAAACTCCCCGGTGGTTTTTCTACAATAAAAAAGCGCCCGCTTCTCAGCAGGCGCTTTTTTCAGAGATAATTACTCGTTGATCTTCGTAACAACGCCGGAGCCAACGGTACGGCCGCCTTCGCGGATAGCGAAACGGAGACCTTCCTCGATAGCGATCGGGGTGATCAGCTCAACATCCATGGAGACGTTGTCGCCGGGCATGCACATCTCGGTGCCTTCCGGCAGCGTGATGACACCGGTCACGTCCGTAGTGCGGAAATAGAACTGCGGGCGATAGTTGTTGAAGAACGGAGTGTGACGGCCGCCCTCTTCCTTTTTCAGGATATAGACCTGGCCGGCAAACTTGGTGTGCGGATGAATGGAACCGGGCTTGGACAGAACCTGGCCGCGCTCGATCTCATTGCGCTGGATGCCGCGGAGCAGAGCACCCACGTTGTCGCCAGCCTGAGCGAAGTCCAGCAGCTTGCGGAACATCTCAAGGCCGGTAACGGTGGTCTTACGCTTCTCTTCGACGAGACCGACGATCTCGACTTCCTCGCCAACCTTGATGACGCCACGCTCCACACGACCGGTAGCAACAGTGCCGCGGCCGGTGATGGTGAACACGTCCTCAACAGGCATCAGGAACGGCATATCCTCTTTGCGGTCGGGTGTGGGGATATAGCTGTCCACAGCCTCCATCAAATCGAGGATGCACTTGTACTCGGGGGCGTTGATGTCCGTGGAGCTGGACTCCAGAACCTGCAGAGCAGAACCGCGGATGATGGGCGTGTCGTCGCCGGGGAACTCATACTCGGTCAGCAGCTCACGGATCTCCATCTCGACGAGATCCAGCAGCTCTTCGTCGTCCACCTGGTCGCACTTGTTCATAAACACGACGATATAGGGAACGCCGACCTGACGGGAGAGCAGGATGTGCTCACGGGTCTGGGGCATGGGGCCGTCGGAAGCAGACACGACCAGAATCGCGCCGTCCATCTGAGCAGCGCCGGTGATCATGTTCTTCACATAGTCGGCGTGGCCCGGGCAGTCAACATGGGCATAGTGACGGTTGTCCGTCTCGGACTCCACGTGAGAGGTGTTGATCGTGATGCCGCGCTCGCGCTCCTCGGGAGCCTTATCGATGTTGGCATAATCGGTGAACTCGGCGTCGCCCTTCATGGCCAGCACCTTCGTGATGGCAGCGGTCAGGGTCGTCTTGCCATGGTCAACGTGACCAATGGTGCCGATGTTGATATGCGGTTTGTTACGCTCAAATTTCGCTTTCGCCATTGTTATTGTCCTCCTTTGTTTTGAGACCGTTTCTTAAGGCCATTGTACTAAATGCACCCTAAAAAATCAAGTGTTTTATTTGTTTGCCAGAGGCTGGCGGAAAGAGACTTAGCCCTCTTTCTTTGCACGGCCCGCCATGATGCTCTCGGCGATGCTCTTGGGCACGTCGATGTAGTGGCTGGGCTCCATGGAATACTGGCCGCGGCCCTGCGTTTTGCTGCGCAGGTCGGTGGCGTAACCGAACATGTTGGACAGCGGAACGAGCGCATCGATCTGCTGCGTGCCGCTGCGGGACTCGGTGCCCTGGATCTGGCCGCGCCGGGCATTGATATCGCCGATAACGTCGCCCATATACTCGTCGGGCACGATGACGGCAACCTTCATAATCGGCTCCAAAATAACGGGATCCGCCTTACGCATAGCCTCTTTGAAGGCCATGGAACCGGCGATCTTAAACGCCATTTCGGAGGAGTCGACCTCATGGTAGGAACCATCGTACAGCGTGACCTTGACGTCCACAACGGGATAGCCTGCAAGCACGCCGGCCTGCATGGCGCCCTGGATGCCCTGGTCGATGGGGCCGATGAACTCTTTCGGGATGGCGCCGCCAACGATGGCGTTGACGAACTCATAGCCCTTACCTGCTTCGTTCGGCTCGATTTTGATCTTGACGTGACCGTACTGGCCTTTACCGCCGGACTGACGCGCGTACTTGGTGTCCTGGTCGGCGGGACGGCGGATGGTCTCGCGGTAGGCAACCTGCGGGGCGCCCACGTTGGCCTCCACCTTGAACTCACGCAGCAGGCGGTCGACGATGATCTCCAGATGGAGCTCGCCCATGCCCGCGATGATGGTCTGGCCGGTCTCTTCGTCGGTATAGGTTCGGAACGTGGGGTCCTCCTCAGCCAGCTTTGCCAGCGCGATGCCCATTTTTTCCTGGCCGGCCTTGGTTTTCGGCTCAATGGCCACACGGATAACGGGCTCGGGGAACTCCATGCTCTCCAGGATAACCGGATGCTTTTCGTCGCACAGCGTGTCGCCCGTGGTCGTGTTCTTCAGGCCCACAGCCGCCGCGATGTCGCCGGCGTAGCAGATATCGATATCCTGACGGTGGTTGGCGTGCATCTGGAGGATGCGGCCCATGCGCTCGCGGTTGTCCTTCACGGAGTTGTACACCGTGCTGCCGGCTTCGACAACACCGGAGTAAACGCGGAAGAAACAAAGCTTACCCACGAACGGGTCGGTCGCGATCTTGAACGCCAGCGCCGCGAAAGGAGCGTTGTCGTCGGAAGGACGGGTCTCCTCTTCCTCGGTGTCGGGGTTTACGCCCTTGATGTCCTCGATGTCGGTCGGAGCCGGCATGTAGTCCACGATGGCGTCGAGCAGCTTCTGCACGCCCTTGTTTTTATAGGAAGTGCCGCACACGACCGGAACGATCGTATTGGCGATGGTCTCCTTGCGGATGGCCACTTTCATCTCGGGGATGGTGAGCTCCTCACCGTCGAGATATTTCATCATCAGCTCTTCGTCGTTTTCGGCGATGGCTTCGATCAGTTCGCTGCGGTATTTCTCAGCCAGCTCCTGCATATCCTCGGGGATCTCCTCCACGCGGATATCCTTGCCCAGGTCATCGTAATAGACGTAGGCTTTCATCTCAAGCAGGTCGATAATGCCCTTGAACGTCTCCTCCTTGCCGATGGGAAGCTGCAGGGGGATGGCGTTCGCCTTCAGGCGGTCCTTGATCATGTCCAGCACGTGATAGAAATCCGCGCCCATGATGTCCATCTTATTGACGTAGATCATGCGGGGGACATGATACTTGTTGGCCTGATGCCACACGGTCTCAGACTGAGGCTCAACACCACCTTTTGCGCACATAACGGTAACGCTGCCGTCCAGTACACGCAGGGAGCGTTCCACCTCAACGGTGAAGTCCACGTGGCCCGGGGTGTCGATGATGTTGATTCTGTGTCTGTTCTTTTTGGCAAGGGCCGGGTCGTTCTGATACTCGGTATGGCTCCAATAGCATGTGGTGGCGGCGGAAGTGATCGTGATGCCACGCTCCTGCTCCTGCGCCATCCAGGGCATGGTGGCGGCGCCGTCGTGCGTCGCGCCGAGCTTGTGGTTGATGCCTGTGTAGAACAGGATGCGCTCGGTGGTCGTCGTCTTGCCGGCGTCAATGTGGGCCATTATGCCGATATTGCGTGTCATTTCCAGAGATACATCTCTAGGCATAGTGTCCTCCCTTATTTCTTGCGCTCCGACGCCGGTTCAGCAACCGCTGACGCCGCCGGTAAAAATCAAGGCGCATAGGTTGCGCCGCCGTCAGGCGGCGTGCAGGCGGAAAACTACCACCTGTAATGCGCAAACGCCCTGTTGGCTTCCGCCATCTTGTGGGTATCCTCGCGCTTTTTGACGGCGCCGCCGGTTTGGTTGAGAGAATCCATGATCTCGCCGGCAAGGCGCTCTCTCATGGTCTTTTCACCGCGGTTGCGCGCGTATGTCGTCAGCCAGCGCAAACCGAGCGTCTGCCGCCGCTCCGGGCGGACCTCCATCGGGACCTGATAGGTCGCGCCGCCGACACGGCGGGCCTTGACCTCGAGGACAGGCATGATGTTCTCCATGGACTGCTGGAACGCTTCAAGCGGGTCCTTACCCGTCTTTTCCTTGACGATATCGAATGCGCCGTATACGATTTTCTGCGCGACGCCCTTTTTGCCGTCATACATGATGTTGTTGATCAGCCGGGTGACGAGCTTCGAATTGTACAGCGGGTCCGGCAAAACGTCGCGTTTTGCAATTTGACCTCTTCTTGGCACTTCGCTTCCCTCCTTCACAATTATAATGAAATCATTGGTACTCGAAAGTGACAAAACTCCCGTTCGCGCCAATCATCGGCCCATCTATATGGTAGCCAATCACTGGCAGAATAATCAGCAGTTTTATTACTTCTTGGCACCAGCCTTCGGACGCTTCGCACCGTATTTGGAGCGGGCCTGCATCCTCTTGGCGACGCCCTGCGCGTCAAGTGTGCCGCGGATGATGTGATAACGCACACCAGGCAGGTCCTTGACACGGCCGCCGCGGATCAGAACAACGCTGTGTTCCTGAAGATTGTGGCCGATACCGGGGATATAGGATGTGACCTCGAAACCATTCGACAGCCTGACCCTGGCCACTTTGCGAAGCGCAGAGTTCGGCTTTTTCGGCGTGGATGTACGGATCGCCGTGCACACGCCCCTTTTCTGCGGCGAAGTCTGATCGATGGCAACCCTCTTTTTGGCGTTCCATCCCTTGAGCAGCGCGGGAGCCGTGGATTTCTTGGCAGTCACTTCCCTGCCCTTACGAACGAGCTGATTAAAGGTTGGCATATTGCACCTCCTTACAAAAAAATGTGGACTTTATTTCACGGGGCAAAGCGGCTGCTTTGCCCCGGTGAAACCGTGTCTGTGGGCCAATCC
>DBFXIC010000545.1:0-8709 GCA_048455095.1 Anaeromassilibacillus sp. | reverse complement strand
GGTCTGCATATGATTTTTCATATCGCTTACGACCACCACGGCGTCCACCAGGATGCCGGGGACCTCCACCTTCTGCGGGTCGAGAGAGCCGGATTTCACAACGCGCTCTACCTGCGCGACAACAGTACCGCCGGAGTTTTTGCAGGCCTGCGCCACCACCAGCGCCTCCGCCTTGACGCCGAGGTGCTCCATGGAGATATTGCCGTCCTCGTCCGCATAGGTGCCAGAGATGATGGCGAAATTAACCGGCTGATTTTTATAGAAAAGGTACTCCTTGCCGCCGATCTCCATCAGCTCGACCAGGTCCTCCTCCTGACGGGTCAGCTCGTTCAGCTTGCCGCCCAACAGGCGGGGGTCCACAAACGTGCCGAGGCCAACATGGGTCAGCGTACCGGGCTTATGCGCGGCCGCGTCGCGGAACATGTGCGTGGTCACACCCTGCGGAAAATCGTAAGCAATGATCTTGTTGTCCGCCACCATCTTGCCGAGCTTTGGCGCAAGGCCCCAGTGGCCGCCGATTGCGCGGCGGACCATGCCGTCGTGCGCAAAATGGTTCAGACCTTTATCCTTGGAATCGCCCTGTGCGGCACAGAAGAGCAAAGTCAAATTATTCGGTGCGCCGGTCTCTAAAAAGCGCTGCTCGATTGCGATTGCGATTTCTTCCGGGAAGGAAGCGCCAATGAAGCCGTTCGTTGCAAGGTTGACGCCGTTCGGAATCAGGTCCGCAGCTTCTCTTGCAGTTAATACTTTTACAGACATGAGCAATCCTCCAATATACTTGTTTGTTAATATTATATCATACTGATGTGAAATTTCAAGGGACAATCCCTCGCGGAATAGACAAAGAAGGCGTAGCTTTTTCATTTTATCCGGAAAAGCGGACAGTTCTTACAGCGGAATAAAGAAATTTTATACAGAAAGCGACCGCTGCGGATACGCTTTCTTCAGGAGATGGGTGCGCAACAGCCATGCCTTGCAGGGGAGTGCAGCCGCTGCACATGGTCCATACATGTCGGCCGTTTCAAAAATAAAAAGGCAAGCGGCTTCAAAAAGCCGCTTGCCCTCATTTACGAAATCCATTTATCAGGAAAGAAAAATGTGTTCGATAAAGATTTTCAGGCCGATCGCAATCAACACAATGCCGCCCACAATCTCGGCTTTCCCACAGCACAGGGTACCGAACTTTTTGCCGATCGCCACGCCAACCAGGGAGAACAGGAATGTGATAATCCCGATGGAAAGAACGGAAATCAGCATCAGAGGAAGGGTAGAAGCGCCCACAGCCGTGGGTAAAATAATACCGGTGGCAAGCGCGTCGATGCTGGTTGCCACTGCAAACGCCAAGATGGTCTTAAATCCGGGTTGGTCCTTTTGGCAATCCACGGCCCCTTCGCCGCACTTTTTGCGCGCCTCTAAGAGCATTTGGATTCCGATATAGCTCAGCAGGAGCAAGGCGATCCAATGGTCGATGCTGCTGATCAGCCCTTCGCCGGCTTTGCCAACCGCCCAGCCGATCATAGGCATGGCTGCCTGGAACAGGCCGAAGCTGACAGCAAGCTTTACCGCAAATCCGGGTGTTACCTTGCGCGTGACGGCGCCGTTTGTGATGGAAACCGCAAAGGCATCCATCGACAGGCCGATGGCAATGCCGATCAGAGAAAGTACGTCCATGTGCAACCCCTCGTTATGTAAGATACAAAGTTTGACAATAAGTTAGATCATTCTATCTTCTTTCCAGCCGCTTGTCAATCCTCTTAAGTTGTATGAGGAGGGGATGAAAAACATGCGAAAATCGACCGCATTAAACGTTGATTTTCATATCGCCGTCTTTGATCCAGCCGAGCTTGCGCAGGCCGAAATCAAACAGCAGCGTCAAGATGGCGGGAGCGATAAAGTGCATGAGTAACACCTCGACCCAGAGCTGCCATTGGGGCATAGTGCCCGCCATGGCGGCAAAGGCGCCGAATTGACCCACCAGCCCGCTGGTGCCCATGCCCGCGCCGGTGGCAGTATTGGTCATTTTGAAGATGCAGGTGGAAACCGGACCGAGCACCGCGCTCGCGAGGGTGGGGGCGATCCAGATCTGCGGCTTGCGCATGATGTTGCTGAACTGGAGCATGGAGGTGCCAATGCCCTGTGAGAGCAGGCCGCCCCATTTGTTGTCCCGGAAGCTCGCAACCGCAAAACCGACCATCTGCGCGGAGCAACCTACCACCGCCGCGCCCGCGGCCAGGCCGCTGAGGTCCAGCATGATGCAGAGCGCCGCGGAGCTGATGGGCGCAGTGAGCACCATGCCGACGATGACTGCCACCAAAATGCCCATCGGGAGCGGGGAGAGCTCCGTCGCCTGATTGATGACTGCGCCGAGACCGCTCATGAAGCTCTGGATATAAGGGCCGACGAATTGACCCGCGATGCTGCCGGTGATGATCGTCACCATGGGCGTCACCACGATATCCACCTTGGTCTTTCCACTTACCAGGCGGCCCAATTCAGAGCCAACCACAGCGGCAACATAAGCGCCTACCGGCCCGCCCGCTTGGTAGCCAAACGCACCGCAAACCACGCAGGAGAACACCACTAGCGGCTTGGCCTTGAGGCCCCAGGCGATTGCCGCGCCGATGGCCGAACCCACCACAGGGGAGGCGGCGGCCGCCATCTCGGAATACGGGGCAAGGAATGCAAGGAAGGGGACTTTGCTCAGCTGGGACATGATCAGGCCGATGATAAGGGAGGAGAAGAGGCCGAGCGCCATCGCGCTCATCGCATCCACAAAATACCGCTGGAAGAATTTCTTCAAGAGGGAAAGCGCCTTGTTGTCCGTTGTCATTTCCATTTTCTACACCCATTCTTTTATATTTTACCCGGTAACCATTCCCGGACAGACAAAAAAATAGCGGCTGTGAGAAAGGGGAAGCAGCGCCGGATATCCCGGCGCTTGTCCCAACCCACACACCGCTATTTCTTCTGCAATATCGGATATTGTTGGCTGATTCAACCGCACCGCCTCGCCAGCGGTGCGGGTATCTGTCTGCATGAATCTGTATCAGAGGAATGCTTTTGTAATTAGAATACGCCTTCGGCAAGCATGGTGTCTGCAACCTTGACAAAGCCTGCGATGTTGGCGCCCACCACATAGTTCTTCGGATAGCCGTACTTCTCTGCGGCATCTGCGGCATTCTTAAAGATATTCTCCATAATGCCCTTGAGCTTTGCGTCGACTTCCTCGAAGCTCCAGGAGAGGCGCATGCTGTTCTGGCTCATCTCGAGCGCAGAGGTCGCTACGCCGCCGGCATTGCTGGCCTTGCCCGGAGCAAAGAGGACGCCGTTCGCCTGCAGGTACTCGGTCGCCTCGATGGAGGTCGGCATGTTTGCGCCTTCTGCTACGGCAAAGACGCCGTTTGCAACGAGCGCCTTTGCGTCGTCAATCAGCAGCTCGTTCTGCGTTGCACAGGGCAGTGCGATATCGCACTTGACGCTCCAAACGCCCTTGCCCTCGTGGTATTCGGCGTTCGGGCGATAGTTCTTGTATTCGGTCAGGCGTGCGCGCTTGACTTCCTTGATCTCCTTGACAGCCGCGAGGTCGATGCCCTCCGGATCATAGATCCAGCCGGTGGAGTCGCTCATGGTGACAACTTTGCCGCCCAACTCCTGCGCCTTTTCGCAGGCGTAGATGGCCACGTTGCCTGCGCCGGAGATTGCGATGGTGGAACCTGCGATACTCTTGCCATTGGACTTCAGCATCGCGTCGGTGAAATACAACAGGCCGTAGCCAGTGGCCTGGGTGCGGGCCAGGGAACCGCCGAAGGTCAGACCCTTGCCGGTGAGCACGCCCTCGTAGGCATTGCGGATTCTCTTATACTGGCCGAACAGGTAGCCGATTTCGCGGCCGCCCACGCCGATGTCGCCCGCAGGCACGTCGGTATCCGGGCCGATATGGCGATAGAGCTCGGTCATAAAGCTCTGACAGAACGCCATGATCTCGCGATCGGACTTGCCCTTCGGGTCGAAGTCGGAGCCGCCCTTGCCGCCGCCGATCGGCAGGCCGGTCAGGGAGTTCTTGAAGATCTGCTCAAAGCCGAGGAATTTGATGATGCCGAGGTTGACGGACGGATGGAAGCGCAAGCCGCCCTTGTACGGGCCAATGGCGGAGTTAAACTGCACACGGTAGCCGCGGTTGACCTGCACCTTGCCGTTGTCGTCCACCCAGGCGACGCGGAATTTGATCTGGCGCTCCGGCTCTGTGAGGCGCTCGAGGATGCCGGCCTTTTCATACTGCGGGTTCTGCTCAATCACAGGTTCGAGGGACTTGAGAACCTCTGTGACGGCCTGAATAAATTCCGGCTCGCTTTTATTGAGGCGGATGACGTTTTCCAACTGTTCACTGACGTAGGACATGATACATAGCCTCCTATATAAAATTCTGTGGTTTTGCGGTCATGCTGCGGGGGCCAGGGAAGGATGGTCGCTGCACGGCTTTGGATGACAGAAAACCGCGTTGGCCTGCACGCATCATTTTTTTACTTCAACAGTTTATCATATGAATGCTGGCTTTTCAAGATTTTACAGCGGGAAATTTCAAATTTTTTTCGCCTATTTTGCAGGAAATAGTAGGTGATGTTGCAAAATCGGTACGCTTTCGCCGGAAATCGATCGATTATAATCGGAAATTTGTGCATAAAAATGAATCGAAGGCATCACCGCAAAAATGATTGACACAAGTTTGCAAATAGAATAAAATAGAGACAATATGCGGGTCGCTCTGCGCCCCGGACAAGACTGACAAGGAGGTTCTGAATGCAGGAGCAGCCTTGTTATTTTTATTTTTAGGGGGATACGGTTTTGAGCAAATACACCAAGGCGGACATCATCCGGATCATCCGGGAAAATGACGTAAAATTCATTAGAATGCAGTTTACGGACATTTTCGGCACCTTGAAGAATGTAGCAATCACCACGAGCCAAATTGAAAAAGCGCTGGACAACAAATGCATGTTTGACGGTTCTTCGATCGAGGGCTTTGTGCGCATCGAGGAGTCCGACATGTACCTCTGGCCGGATCTGGATACCTTTGTCATTTTGCCCTGGCATACCCAGCATGGGAAGATCGCCAGGATGATTTGCGACGTTTATAAACCGGACGGCACGCCGTTTGAGGGCGACCCGCGTTATATCCTAAAAAAGGCGATCCAAGACGCCGCCGACATGGGATATAGTTTCAATGTCGGCCCGGAGTGCGAGTTTTTCCTGTTCAATACCGACGACTACGGCCACCCCACAACGATTACCTATGATACCGCGGGCTATTTCGACATGGGCCCCTCCGACTTGGGCGAGAGCTGCCGCCGCGACATATGCCTGACGCTGGAGGATATGGGCTTTGAGATCGAGGCGTCCCACCATGAAGTGGCAATCGCACAGCACGAGATCGATTTTAAATACAGCGAGGCGCTCTCTGCGGCCGACAACATCCTTACCTTTAAAATGGTGGTTAAATCCGCGGCGGATTCCCACGGCCTGTGCGCCACCTTTATGCCAAAGCCGGTGTACGGCCAGTGCGGCTCTGGTATGCATACGAACATGTCCCTGTTTAAGGACGGCAAGAATGCGTTCTATGATCCCAACACCGAATCCGGCCTGAGCGAGATTGCCCACCAGTTCATCGCGGGCATCTGCAAGCATGTCAAGAGCATTAGCGCAATTACCAATCCGCTGGTCAATTCTTATAAACGCCTGGTGCCGGGCTATGAAGCGCCATGCTACATCGCCTGGACAACCTGCAACCGCAGTGCGCTGATCCGTGTGCCGGATACCCGCGGCGTGGGCACGCGTGTGGAATTGCGTTCCCCGGACCCAGCCTGCAACCCGTATTTGGTCTTTGCGCTGCTGCTCCAGGCGGGCCTGGAGGGTATCCGCGACGGAATGACACCTCCTCCGCCGGTTTCGGCCAACATTTACGATATGAAAGAGGCGGAGCGAAAGAAGCTCGGTATTCAGAACCTGCCCGCCGACCTGATCGATGCGGTGGAATGTATGGAGGCCGATCCGTTTATTCACGATGTCCTGGGAGACCACGTTTATACAAAATATGTGGAGGCAAAACGTCAGGAGTGGAAGGAATACACCACCCGCGTTTCCCAGTGGGAGATCGAACGGTATCTCAACAAATTCTAAACCGGTTTTACAGCCAGATGCTTGGGGGCTGATACCGTGGGCAATATTATTGTTGCCAGCGCAAATCTGGACAGCGCCAAAAAGATCGGTGCGGTGCTGCGCTCCGCTGGGTATCCGGTATCGGCGGTCTGCAGTTCCGGCGCGCAGCTGCTTCATTTGACGGGCCACAGCTACTGCGGCGGCGTAGTGGTGTGTGATATGCGCCTTGCCGATATGCCCGCACGGGAACTGCCGCGCCATACCGGCGGCGGATACGATTTTCTTTATATCGTAAAGGGAGCGCCACCCGCTGAACTGGAATATCCCTCGCTCTCCACGCCGCTGAGCCGCGTCCGACTGGTTACCTGTGTTAACATGCTGCTCTGCGTGTCAGAAAATATCGGGCTCAGCCTAAAAGAGCGCATGGCCGGATGTGGTATGGAGGAACCTGAGATCGTTGCCCGGGCAAAACGGCTTTTGATGCAACAGTGCAATCTTTCGGAGCCATCCGCGCACCGCTTTCTGCAAAAAAGGAGCATGGACTCGGGGAAAAAGCTCTGCGAGACCGCTATGGTGGTTTTCGACACGCTGCATACCGGCGTTTAAAGCGCATAAATATGGTTGATAAAGAAGCCGGCTGGCAATTGTTTTTGAAAGCGTCTTTCCTTTTCGGCTTGGAGGATTTCCAGAGGAGCAAAGCGCTTTCGTTCAATCTCTGCGAGGGCGAAATAGAAGCGTCTTCCTTTGCGGCAACTATTGAAGAAAAGAGGGACTGCACCGTGAAATTTACAAAGATGCAGGGAATTGGCAACGATTACATCTACGTCAACTGTTTTGAAGAGCGGGTCGAAAATCCGTCAGAGCTGGCTGTCAAGCTGAGCGACCGGCGGTTCGGCGTCGGCGCCGACGGCCTGATCTTGATCCAGCCGTCCGAGACGGCCGATTGCCGCATGGAGATGTTCAATGCGGACGGTTCCCTGGGCATGATGTGCGGCAATGGCATCCGATGTGTGGCGAAATATGTTTACGACCGCGGTCTTGTTCGCAAAGAGACGTTGACGGTGGAGACACGCAGTGGTGTCAAAACGCTGCAGCTTCGCGTGGAAAACGGCGAAATGGCCTCTGTGCGCGTCAACATGGGACGACCGGAGCTGGGCCCGGAGAAGATTCCGGCGCGATTCCCCAAGGATCGCATCATCAATGAGGCGGTGCAGGCGCCCTCCGGCAGAATCTGGCGCGTCACCTGCGTTTCGGTGGGCAATCCTCACGCGGTGATCTTTTCCGAGGACGTGGACGGCCTGGAGCTCCCCGCAATCGGCCCTGAAATGGAACGGCACGAGATGTTTCCGAAGCGCGCCAACATCGAGTTTGTCCGGGTGATCAACCCACATGAGATTCAGATGCGCGTCTGGGAACGCGGCACCGGGGAGACTTTGGCCTGCGGCACCGGCGCCTGTGCCAGTGCGGTAGCTTCCGCCCTGACGGACCGGACCGGCCGCGACGTGACGGTGCACCTGCGCGGCGGCGATCTGCACATTTTCTGGGATCCGGACACGGACGAAGTCTATATGGAGGGTCCCGCCGCTTTTGTTTTTGACGGGACTGTCGAAATCTGATATAATAACTGATTGGATATTCAGTATATAATGGAAATGAAAAAGGGGGTTTTTTGATTTGCTGAAAGTCAATGAGAATTTTGTAAAGCTTCCCGCCAGCTATCTGTTTGTAGATATTAATCACAAGGTCAATGCCTTTATGGAAAAGCACCCGGAGCAGGAGATCATCCGCCTGGGTATCGGCGACGTGACCCGTCCGCTGCCGAAGGCGGTGGTGGATGCCATGTGCGCCGCCGCAAAGGAGATGGGCCAGGCGGAGAGCTTCCGCGGCTACGGCCCGGAGGCCGGCTACGCATTCCTGCGCGAGGCCATTGCAAAGCACGACTTCCAGGCGCGCGGTGTGGACATCGGCGTGGACGAGATCTTTGTCAGTGACGGCGCAAAGAGCGATACCGGCAGCATCGGCGACATCTTCGGCGTGGACAACGTGGTCGCGGTGTGCGACCCGGTGTATCCCGTCTATGTGGATACCAACGTCATGGCGGGCCGCGCAGGCGAATACGAAGAGGGCAAGGGGTGGAGCAAGATTATCTACATGCCTTGCAAGGAGGAAAACGGCTTTTTGCCGGAATTTCCGCAGCAGCCGGCTGATATGATTTATCTGTGCTTCCCGAACAATCCGTCCGGGGTAGGCATCACGAAGGACGCGCTGAAGCAGTGGGTGGACTATGCGCTTGCAAACAACTCCATTATCCTCTACGACGCGGCCTACGAGGCATTTATCACGAATCCGGACATGCCTCACAGCATCTTTGAGATCGAGGGCGCGAAGAAATGTGCCATCGAGTTCCGCAGCTTCTCCAAGACGGCAGGCTTTACCGGCACGCGCTGTGCGTTCAGCGTGATTCCGAAGGAGCTCGAGGTGGGCGGCGTTTCGCTCAACAAGCTCTGGGATCGCCGCCAGTCCACCAAGATGAACGGCGTTTCTTATGTGGTACAG
>DBFXIC010000544.1:0-7833 GCA_048455095.1 Anaeromassilibacillus sp. | reverse complement strand
TGAAACCCCGAATTGTTCGGGATAACAAAAAATGGAGTGAAAAGAGGTACAAACATGAAGAAGATCATTTCCGCATTCCTCGCATGTGCAGTCATGGCGCTCTCGCTGGCCGGCTGCGGTGGAAGCGCAAGCTCTTCCGCGCCCGCGGCAGGCTCTGCTTCCAGCGCAGGCGGCAGCACCGCCGGGACGGCAACAACCGTATCCTGGTGGATGGACCCGCAAAACATGGCGTCCAATCAAGTGAAATCCTTTTCGGAACACAAGGGCTGGCAGCTCTATGAGAAAAATGTGGGCGTGGACATTGATTGGCAGGAGCCGGCCAGCGGCCAGTCTGCTGAGCAGTTCAACCTGATCGTGGCGACCAGCGACCTGCCCGACATTATGTATTACAGTTGGGCTACGTCTTATCCCGGCGGCCCGGATGCGGCAATCGCGGATGGGAAGATCGTGGCGTTGAACGATTACATTGAAGAATATGCCCCTAATTTTTCCGCATACCTGGACGCACATCCGGACGTCCGGCAGGAGATCACCACAGACTCCGGTAATATCTACTGCTTCCCTGGGGTTTATACCTATACGAGCCAGGACAGCGATGTGTGGCAGGACACCATTGACCGTGAACCATATGAAGAAAGCTTCATCGGCCTGGTGGTCCGCAAGGACCTGCTGGATAAAGCGGGGCTGGATATTCCTGTCACGCTGGACGATTGGTATGAAGCGCTGGTGGCATTTAAGGATATGGGCATCAAATATCCTCTTTCCTGCCAGGCCATGATGCTGACGATGGCTCAGTGCTTCTCTTCGGCTTACGATATCACGGTGCCGGTCGTGGGATATGACATCGGAAACACAGCATTTGCGCTGAAGGACGACGGCTCCATCTTCTATGGCCCGGCACAGGACAGCTACAAGGAGTATCTTGCTTTTATGAACAAGCTCTATTCCGAAGGTCTGCTGGACCCGGATTTCATGGTGCAGGACCGTACGAACGTACAATCCAAGGTCATCAATGGTGAAGTGGGCGCTTGGGTTGAAATGATGCCTACCGGCCTGGGCAATCTGCGCCGCCAGGTGCTGGCTGACGACCCCAATTCTGAGTTTTACCCTGTGGGCGTGCTGAACCCCGTGCTCGAAGAGGGGCAGCAGCTCGTCTACAAGCAGGGCAACGCTGCCTACATTGGTTCGGGCGCGGCCATCACCACTTCCTGTGAGGATATTGCCACCGCGTGTAGGGTACTGGATTACGGCTGGAGCGAGGAAGGCAACCGTATCCTGAACTGGGGCATCGAAGGCGAAAGCTATGAATTCGTGGACGGCTGGCCGAAGCTGACGGACAGCATCGTCAACAACGATCAGGGCATTGCCCCCAGCGAAGCGTTCGGCGTTTACCGCAACCTGAATGGCCCGTATCCGATGGATCACTCCCAGCGCTTGGAATCCAAACGTGATTATACGCTGCAGGAAGGCGAAGTAGACGAAAACCTGAAATCGCTTGATCTGTGGTCCTCCAGTGCGAACGGCACGGTCCGCGCCGGGCTGCCCTCCACGACGATGCTCACCGAGGAATCGGCGGAGTATGCCAATGCTTACAACGAGCTTTCCACCTATGCGGCAGAGATGTTCTCGAAGTTTGTTATGGGCAACGAATCTCTGGATAACTTTGCGAAATATCAGGACAACCTGAAGGCACTCGGCCTTGATACCGTGCTGCAGCTTCAGACAACAGCACTGGAACGTTACAACAGCCGTGTTCAATAAACCGCGGCATTGAATCAAAATCAAAAGCGCCCCCGGTCAAGGGGGCGCTCTTTCAGAAAGGAGGAAAGCCGATGAAAAAATCGCCGCTCATCCTGCAGACCATCAAAAAGGATATTTCCAAAAACAAATGGATCTATATCATGGCCATTCCGGTCATCGTGTTTTACATCTGCTTTTCTTATATTCCGATGGCGGGTATTCAAATCGCCTTTAAAGATTTCAATTTCGGCGCCGGTATCTGGGGCAGCCCCTGGGTAGGCTTCAAACATTTCATCAGCTTTTTTCAGGGGCCGTATGCCTGGCGTGTTATCCGCAATACTCTGTTGGTCAGCCTTTACACCATCGTCGTGTGCTTTCCTGCGCCGATCCTGTTTGCACTTTTGCTCAACGAGGCAAAAAACAAGTTGTTTAAGCGCACGATTCAGACAGTCAGCTATCTGCCGCACTTCATCTCGCTTGTGGTTATCTGCGGCTTGATCAAGGAATTCACGCAGAGCACCGGCTTGGTGAGCACACTGCTGGCTTTCTTCGGTGTGCCCCAGGAAACGATGCTGCTGGACCCGGAGCGTTTCCGCGCCGTATATGTGATCAGCGATCTGTGGCAGACCATCGGCTGGAACTCTATCATTTATCTGGCGGCGCTTTCCGGCGTGGACCCGACGCTGTACGACGCGGCCGCAGTGGATGGCGCCGGACGGTTCCGCCGTGTGCTCCATGTGACGCTGCCGTGCATCCTGCCCACGATCATCATTATGTTTATCCTGCGCGTGGGCCAGTTTATGACGGTAGGCTATGACAAGATACTACTTTTGTACAACAGCAGCATTTACGAAACAGCGGACGTCATTTCCACATTCGTTTACCGCAAGGGCATCGTTGAATCGAATTTCAGCTTCAGCGCAGCCGTTGGCGTGTTCAACTCTCTGGTCAACTTTGCCCTTGTCGTTGTGGTGAACAAAATCAGCGCCAAGGTCAGCGAGACCAGCTTGTGGTAAGGAGGGGAAACGGCAATGGTTGAAAGAGAATCAGGTGCGAGCCGCCTGTTCAACATCCTGAATTATGTTTTTCTGGCGTTCATCGGCATCATCTGTCTGTATCCTTTTCTGTATGTGGTATTTGCTTCTTTCAGCGACCCGAATCAGTTCATTAAGCACGATTTTACGGTGCTTTGGGCTCCTGCGGGCTTTTCACTGGAAGCATACAAGCATGTGTTCACAGGTGAACTGGGTTCCGGCTATATGAACACGCTTATTTATGTTGTCGCCGGTACTGCCATCAGCATGCTGCTTACGTTTTTGGGCGCTTACGTGCTCAGCCGCAAGGGCTATCTGCTCAAGAAGCCGCTGACAATGGTTATCATGTTCACCATGTACTTCAACGGTGGCATGATACCGTTTTACCTGTGGATCAATCAGTTGGGCATGGTGGATACGCGTTGGGCGATATTGCTCCCGACGGCACTGAACACTTATAATATGATCGTGATGCGCACGGCGTTTGCCAGCGTACCCGAAAGCCTGATCGAAGCTGCGAAGCTGGACGGCGCGTCTGATTTCACCTGTTTGTTCCGCATCATTATCCCTCTGAGCAAGGCAACCGTAGCCGTGGTGCTGCTGTTCTATGCTGTGGCCCGCTGGAACGAATGGCTGCCCGCGACGATGTTCCTACGCAGCCGCGAGCTGTATCCGCTGCAGCTCTTCCTGCGTGAGATACTGCTCACAAGCTCTGCGGACGCCATCGTGAATACAGGCGGAGAGGCGACCAATGTAACGGCTCTGGCGGAGATTATTAAATATGCGACCATCGTGGTTTCCACACTGCCGATTCTTGTGGTATATCCGTTTGTACAGAAATACTTTGTTTCCGGCGTTATGATTGGAGGCGTAAAAGAATAATGGAATACTATTTTCGCAAAAAAGACGATTTGCCCAGTATCCCGGAACTTCCGGACCCCTTTGAAAAACCGGACGGAAGCCGTGTGATGACGCCTGAGGAATGGCCTGCCCAACGGGAATATCTCAAAGAACTGCTTGCCCATTACCTGTACGGACATATGCCTAAAGATTCCGGCGTAACAAAAGGCGAGGTCGTTTTCTCGCGTCCTGTCTACAACGGAAAGGCCGTGGCTGAAACAATAAAGCTCACGGCAGGACGGAAGGGCGAGGTCGTGTTTTATGCAGACCTGATCCGGCCGGTGAAAGAAGGCAGGGTCCCTGTTTTCACATGGAACCAGTTTACGGGCCGTCATGGTTCTCCGGCAGAAGAGGAGATCGTCTGCCGCAGAGGCTATGCCATTATGGAATTCGACAAGGAACAGCTCGCTCCGGACAACGGGGACGCCATTAACGGTGTTGTGGCGAAGGCTTTCCCGGAGTGCGACTGGGGCGCCATTGCCATGTGGGCCTGGGGACACAGCCGCCTGGTGGATTATCTGTTCACAACAGACTGGGCGGATACCGATAAGATCATCGCCACAGGACATTCCCGCGGCGGCAAGGTAGCGCTGTGCGCTGCAATTTACGACGAGCGCATCGCGCTGTGCGCACCCAACGGCTCCGGCTGCGGCGGGGCGGGTTGCTTCCGCTTTTTGGGCGGACGCTACGGCGAAGGCATTGGGCTGTGCGAAACGGCCGGCAGCATCAATGACATGCTGGGATACTGGTGGACGGACGCCTTTGGAGAATTCGGTGCGCGGCAAAAGCGCTATACGCGTTCCAATTTCCCGGTGGCCAAAAATCAGATGGAGTTTATGGCAAACTTTTCTCTGGACAAACTGGGAACACTGCAAGACGAGGACCGTCTGCCCTTTGATATGCACTTCGCAAAGGCGTTGATCGCGCCGCGCGCACTGATCACAACGGACGGCTTGGGCGATGTTTGGGCTAACACGTTCGGCACCCAGGTCACCTGGCGTGCCGCGCAGGAAGTGTTTGATTTTTTGGGTGTCCCCGAAAAAAATGCTCTGCATTTCCGAGAAGGAAAACACGAATTTCAGGCGGCGGATTGGATCGCCATTGTGGATTTCTGTGATGAGATGTTCTTCGGAAAGACGTCTGCGAACAATATCGTCAGCTTCCGGCCTGTGCAGCAGGCGGGAACGCCTATGGACGTCATGATGGAGCGCATGGACTGGAGAAAAACAAAGCTGCACTATACGTGGTCGAATCCCCTGGAAGATATGTAAAACACACCGCCGGCGAGATTCGGCAGACGTATATAACAGAACGGAAAACTGTTTTAAAGGCAGCTTTCCGTTCTGCTCATTTTCTTTAGAAAATACGTACAAAAGGTTCCCGTATTCTGTGTATGTTCTGTCCGCAAAGTACCGCGTGCAGCATGAAAACGAAGCCGCGAACCTGCTTTTGGGCGAACGCAATGCTTGTTTTGCCGAAAAAGTCGAATTTTAAACATTCGCAATGTATTCTGCAATAATTAAATATGACGTTATATATTCTTCATGAAAAAGTGTGTTTATGTACCGCGCCGTGCGGCGGGGTAGCATCCACTACCGAAAATTTCCGCGCGCCGCAGATGACACCGTCCAAAGAGTCCGGATCGCTGGAGCAGTGGATGAGCTCCACAGTCTCGCCCTGTTCCTCAAGATGGGCCGCGATGCGCCGCAGCAGAGTAGATTTGCCGCAGCCTGGGCCGGCCTTCAAAAGGGCCGAGGTCTGTGTTTCCGCATCTTTTACAACTTGTGTGTAATAACTGGAAAAACCGGTGGGGGAAAGCGCTCCCAAAAAGAAATCCAATTCCTGCTGTTGCATATGCATACACCCCTTTAGTCCATAGTATGTAAATGCTGGGATTTTGACACAAAAACCCGCTGTTTTACAGCGGGTTTGCAGGATAATGCCTGCGCTTCGGTCAATCATAAGTGTGGGTGCACACGGCTTCGATTTTTTCGCGGATGGCGACATAGTCTGCGAAGCTCAGCGGCTTGTTGCCCGGGCTTCGGAGCAGCGCGGCGGGATGGAGTGTGGCGGTGAAGTAAACGCCGTTCTTTTCCACCCACTGGCCGTGCTCTTTCATGACGCTGTAATCCGGACGGATGATGCGCTGCGCGGCGATACGCCCCAGGCAGACGACGATTTTCGGCTTGATCAGCCGGAACTGCTCGCGCAGATAGGGGATGCATGCGTCCCATTCATTGGGCAGAGGGTCCCGGTTTTCAGGCGGGCGGCACTTGACGATGTTTGTGATGAACACATTTTTTTCGCGGTCCAGGTGAATCGCTTTCAGGTATTGGTCCAGCAGCTGGCCGCTGCGTCCCACAAAGGGAAGGCCCTGCTCGTCCTCGTTGCGTCCCGGCGCCTCGCCGATGAACAGAACTTCGGCGTTGGGGTTTCCCGTGCCGAACACGACGTGGGTGCGGGTGCAGCACAGATCGCACTTTTCGCACACAAGGCAGGTTTGCTTTAATTGCTCAAAATCCATTTTTAATCACCTTTTATTGCTTTATTCTTTTAATTATAGCACATACCCCTTGCGGTTTTAAATGCGGATTGCTAAAATAGTATTGTACCTGGAAGGAGGACTTATAATGAATATTCTTGTGGAAACTTCTGCCCGTCATGTGCATGTAACCGAGGCCGATCTGGAGACCCTGTTCGGCAAAGGATATCAGCTCACTGTGAAAAAAGAGCTTTCTCAGCCCGGCCAGTACGCGTCTAACGAGCGCGTGACGGTTGTCGGCCCGAAGAAGGAGCTTGCCAATGTTTCGATTCTCGGCCCGTGCCGCAGCGCCACGCAGGTGGAGCTGAGCATGACCGATGCGCGCTCCATTGGTATTGTCGCACCGGTGCGTGAATCCGGTGATGTGGTCGGGTCTGCCGGTTGCAAGCTTGTCGGTCCGGCAGGCGAGGTGGAGATCGGCGAGGGCGTTATCATTGCCAAGCGGCATATCCACATGACTCCGGCCGATGCAGCGGCCGCAGGCGTGGCGGACAAGGATATTGTCAAGGTCGTTACAGGCGGCAACGGCCGTAAGCTGGTGTTCGATGATGTGGTCATTCGTGTGAGCGAGAAATTCGCTACGGCTATGCATATCGATACCGACGAAAGCAATGCTGCGGGCGGCCCCAACAGCGGAGAGATCATTAAATAAGAATGCCTGCGTGCAGGCGGGACGCGGCTTTTGCCGCGTCCCGCTTTTTTCTTGCATTCGGCTTGAAAATATAGTATAATATAACCCGAAACACCCGGAGGCGCGGCCGTGGCCACGCATGTCTGCAGTTCCGTATAAAGGCGAAGGTGCGGCGGCCGGGGAGCCGCATCAGAGAACAACCGGACAGGGCGAAGGTTTGTACTGTTCGGCATACAGAGGGCGGGCCCTGTGCGACGGGGCTCCATGAACCATGTCAGGCGGGGAACCGAGCAGCATTAAGTGGCCTGCCTTGTGCGCCGCAGGCAGCCTGTCCTCTGTATGCCGAGCCGTATAACGGGCGTTTAGCGCCGCGTCCTGTCCTGTTTTTTGCCGCATCTTCAAAAGGAGGCCGTGAATATGTACCGTGCGCTTTACCGTAAATGGCGTCCTGCAACATTTGAGGACGTTGTGGGCCAGGCGGGCATTACCACGGCGCTGAAGAACCAGATATTGCACGACAAAGTAGGACATGCCTACATTTTTACAGGCACGCGCGGCACCGGTAAAACGACCTGCGCCAAGATATTCGCCAAAGCAGTGAACTGTCAAAGCCGGAATGGCGCAGACCCTTGCGGACAATGCCCGGTATGTACGGGTATTGACGATGGCAGTGTGATGGACGTTGTGGAAATCGACGCCGCATCCAACAATGGCGTGGACAATATCCGGGATCTGCGGGATGAAACGGCTTACACGCCCAGTGTCTGCACATACAAAGTATATATTATCGACGAGGTGCACATGCTCTCCACAGCGGCGTTCAATGCGCTGCTCAAAATAATGGAGGAACCGCCCAGCCACGTTATTTTTATTTTGGCCACCACGGAGATCCACAAGGTGCCCGCGACGATTCTGTCCCGATGCCAACGCTATGATTTCACCCGCATTGCGCCTCAGGATATCGAGGGCCGTTTGCTGTATGTGGC
>DBFXIC010000543.1:0-9358 GCA_048455095.1 Anaeromassilibacillus sp. | reverse complement strand
CGTGAGGTTATTATAACATGCACCCAACCCACAATAACGAAGCAGCTAAATCGGTTGCACCATATAAAAATCTGCTGCGAGGTTCCTATTTCAACGTTCTCTCAGCCGTCGGATGGCGGCGAGCTCCTGCGATGCCGGCTTCCGCTTACGGCGTGAGGTTATTATAGCACATCCGTTCAAAATAGAAAAGGGGAAAAGCACGTGCCAAAACCGCATGAAACCTGCGCTTTTACGGCAATATCCAGACGCAGCCTCTCCCTAAAAATCCACCTCAAAAGCAATTTGTTGCTTCGCACAAAAATGATTGCATTTCTTATCAATTAGTGTATAATTAGCATATAGTCCCAATGAGAAGTAGAATTGAAGGGGGTTTCCCAATATGTTGGAGAAAGTGAATCTAAAAACTTCTGTGACCAAAGAAGAATATAAAAAAGAGGCGCCCGCTCTTCAAGAGGAGCTCGGTCTTTTGCAGCAGCAAATCAAGCAAAACAAGCTGCCCGTCGTCATTGTGTTCGAAGGCTGGGGCGCGGCCGGAAAAGGCAGCAAAATTGCAAACCTGATTTTGAACTTTGATCCGCGCGGCTGCAAGGTTTATTCCAACATTGCCCCCACGGAACAGGAGCGGCGCGAACCGAACCTCTGGCGCTATTGGAAGATCATCCCCGGCGCGGGGGAAATCGCCGTAATGGACCGCAGTTGGTATCAAGAAATCTCCGTCCTCCGCCTGGAGGACAACGTGGACGACGTGACCAATCTGCGCCGTATGAACAGTATCAATACTTTTGAGCGGCAGCTCGCAGACAACGGCTATCTCATCATTAAAATTTTCCTGCACATCAGCCAGAAAGAACAGCGCGAACGTCTGGAAAACCTAGCCAACTCCAAGAACACGGAATGGCGTGTCACAGAGCAGGACTGGAAGCGCAACAAGCAGTATGACCGCTACTACCGCGCTTTCGATGAGATGCTGGAATATACCAATACGACATACGCCCCCTGGCATGTGATTGCCAGTACGGACCGCCAGAGCGCCACACTGGAAATTTACCGCACGGTGGCGGAGAGCATCAAGACCGCCCTGGCGCTCAAGCAGCACCGCAAAGACTACCCGATTACACCTGCGAACATCATCCTGCCCGGCAATTTCACCTTCACACCCATGCCGGCGCTCAAGGATGTTCCTTTGGATAAGACCATCACCGATGAAAAATATAAGAAGCAGCTCAAGAAGCTCCAGGAAGAGCTGAGCGAGCTGCACAATAAAATCTATCGCAAGCGCGTGCCCGTCGTGGTCTGCTATGAGGGCTGGGACGCCGCCGGGAAAGGCGGCAATATCCGGCGTGTCGCGGCTGCGCTCGACCCGCGCGGCTACGAGGTCGTCCCCATCGCGGGCCCAACCGCCCCGGAGCTGGCCCACCACTATTTGTGGCGCTTCTGGACGCGCCTGCCCAAGGACGGCCATGTCGCCATTTTTGACCGTACCTGGTATGGCCGCGTGATGGTGGAACGCATCGAAGGCTTCTGCTCTACGGAGGACTGGCAGCGCGCCTATCGGGAAATCAACGAATTTGAGCGCGAATTGTACGACTGGGGCGCGGTGGTTGTAAAGTTCTGGCTGCATATTGACAAGGACGAGCAGCTCCGCCGCTTTGAGGACCGCCAGAATACCCCCTCTAAGCAATGGAAGATCACCGAGGAGGATTGGCGCAACCGCGAAAAGTGGGACCAGTATGAAGAGGCGATCGACGACATGCTCCGCTATACCTCCACGGATTTTGCGCCGTGGCATATTGTCGAGTCGCAGAACAAGAAATACGCTCGCATCAAAGCGCTAAAGATTCTGATCGACGCGATTAAAGATCGTTTATAAATCTGGTGCGCTCCCGGAAAGAATAGGCTTTCCGCCGGAACGCTCTGTTTGGATAAGGATGGCATAGACAAGGGCCGGAACCCAGATATGGGTTCCGGCCCTTGTCTATGTTCAAAAAACTCGCCATCGTGTTGGCATGTCGCAATCAAAAGAAAGCCCTGACGGAACCAGCAACGGGAAAACGTCGTGTCTCCACCGGACGCTTTTATCATAGCATTCTTTTGATTGTTCACCACGATTTGGAGAAATAATTTCACTTTAGAATCTTTCTCATCGCTCGCCACGCTTCCTGATGCGGGACATCCCCCACAACCGGTTTAAGGAGGATACCAGCAGAATCCCCAGCGCCAAAGAACCGGCGATCCCCAGAGTATGCAGTCCGGTTTCCAGGAACATCTGGGTATTTCCCGCGATACAGTATTCCATGGTGTAATAGATGCCGCCCCCGGGCACCATGGGTAGCAGGGCGATCAACAGATATCCCGTGACCGGCACCTTGTGGACACGCGCCATCACTTCGGAATAGACCGTGATCACCACGGTCGCAATAAAAAACTGCACGATATCGTTTTGTAGAGGGCTAAACAGAAGATATATGAACCAGCCGATCGCACCGCCGAGCGATGTGAAAAAGATCAGCTTTCCCCGCACATTAAACACCAGGCAAACCGCCATACATGCGACAAAGCCGTAAAAGCAGGGCAAATACGCTTCCATCTTTACACCCCCCAGATCAGGCGCGGCACGATGAGCGCGATGCCAGCGCCGATGGCAATCGCCGTCGCCACCAGAAGCGACTCGACAAAGCGGATCAGCCCGGCGATCAGGTCGCCCGCCATCACGTCGCGCATAAAGCTGGTGATGACAATGCCCGGCACCAGGTTCATCAACGCACCGATGATGATTTTGTCGAGATTCGCGCCGAACCCCAAATGTACTGTCACCATGGCGATGGCCGCCGCCGTACAGCTTGCCACAATGTTGGTAAAGAAGGCGTTTGCCTGGAACCGGCCCATGAACTGGTTCACCAGCTTGACCGCCGCGCCACAGACAAGGGCGCAGAAGCCGTCCGCCAAAGTGCCTCCATAAAACAGCGTAAAGGAAAACGCCACCATTGCGAACGCCGCCACCTGCGTCCAGAAATCGTAGACCGGGCGGCGGTTGATCGTTTCCACCTCCGCGCGGATGCTCGAAAAGTCCGGGCAGGACCGGCAGATGCGGCGGCACAGGTCGTTCGCTTGATCCACCTTGTCCAAATCCGTCACACGGGTATATAAGCGCTTGATCTTCGTCACTGGCCGGCCCTGCGGCGTGGTGACGGTCACAAAGATGCAGGTCGGTATAGCGAACACCTCGCCTGTCTCCACCCCATAGGCACGGAAGATGCGCTGCATGGAATCCTCCACGCGGTAAATTTCCGCCCCATTGCGCAGCAGAAGATATCCTACCTCCGTGGCGGTGCTAATGAGATCATCGTAATTCACGGTTTCGGCCCCCTTGCGGTTCCTTTTTTGCACGTTGCAGTATAGCACAAATCCCGCGCGGAAGAAAGGGGAACGCGTTCCTTTCCTATCTTTATAAAATATATCTATTTATTATAAATATTTTGTTGACATTTATTAAATATAAATATATTATTATTTTAGAATAAAATGCGGTGTTCTCAGTGCACTATTTACAATATAGTAAAAACAAATTTATTTATTTTATAAGGAGCGCTTTATAAAAAATGGAAATGTATGACTATTATTCCTATTCTTATTTTTATGTGAAAATCTATAATTTCATTTAAAAATAATCATGAAAACGAAATGGATTTTAATTGCCTACGCTGCAATTGGACTTTGTGCAATCTATCTTGCCGTCATTTTTCCCGGTTATAATTACATAGTACTTCCCCATGCCGTCGGGGACATCCGCGTGCAATACCTGCGCAATTATAATGGAGAAGTGCCTGCATACCTTTCGGAACTCGCCCATACGTCCACGGAGGAGGAGGCGTTCCGGGAACACAATCCGGCTTTCCAAGGAAAAATTACCCGTATTCGGAATATCCGGGCAATCTTCAATGGGAAAAGCGATATCACCTGTTACCTTGCGATTGCCAAAATCCAGGTAGAAAACGTGTATGCGGGGAACCTGTCCACCGGGGATACCGTGACTGTTCTGCTTCCCCTCCCGATTGTGCGCAACATCTGGGTGGAGCATACTGAAATCGTCTCCCATTTCCGGGCCGGTATGAGAGGGATTTTTCTGCCGGAGATGCTCGATGATTCCTCCTGTTGGAAAAAAGGCAACGCTTCCCTCTATCTTTCCGACTTGGCCGCATATTCTCTAAATGGCGGATATACGGGCGTGTTTTTGGAGACACGGGACAAGCTGCTGTTCAACCGGAGTACCTACACTTCTCTTTCTCCCGATGCCACGCTGGAGGAGGCGGGAGTATACGTGTCCAAAATGATTGAAAAATACAAATGACTAATATCAATAAAATTGCTGCCTGTAACAGAAACCGTTACGGCAGCGTTTTATTCTTCCTGAATATGATAATGTGAAATCCCACCGTGGCAGAAGAACGAGGGAATGCTTAAGTTCTCTATTTAGCAAATCTCATGATCATTTTGACGCTCTATTCATGGTAACAAAACAACCAAAATTTTTATCGACGCTAAACAGTCTCCATCACACAACTTTATGTTAAACGATCTTAACATATCTTTCGGGAAAATCCCAGGCTACAATAAGCTTGAGGTGAAACGTTGTGGACGAATTGGTCATTCCAAAGAAAAAGAACATAAAAGGCGAGGACGGATATAAGATATTCTCCATCCGCGTAGGAGAAGAAACGTTGACGGCGTTAGATCACTTTGCCGAACAGACGAACCGCTCCCGAAATGAAATCATCAATATCATGTTGGAATATGGGATTACACATGGGTCTGTATGACGAACTGCTCTATAAAGAGCTTGGAAAACACCTGATTGAAAACCTTGATACCCTTCCGTTTGACTATACAAGCATCATCCAGAACCGCGGACTGCGGGCGCTCGACGAAATCCGCGCCGTCATCCAGGATGACCGCCTCAACGATTTTGATATGGTGGAAGCAATCGTCTGCATCTTTGAAAAATACGGAATCGACGCGGGATGCTGCCATGATTTCGGTTAAACGCTCCTGTAAAATCACAATTTTAATCGCTGTAAAAAGGACGCTCCCACGGTTTTCGACCGCCGGAAGCGTCTTTTCTATTCTTTCCGTTTTCTTTTACCCGCCAATCAATTCCCCATGGAGGCACAGCGGCAATCCCATCCCCGCGAATGAAACCGCCAGAGCCTCTTTTCTATTTCATAAATGCGTCCAGATACGCCCGGAACGCCGAGGGCAAAGCGTATTCCCGTTTCAATGTCTCCCGGCCCGCCCAGGTGAAGCCCGCCGGGCGCTCCTGCAATTCCACCCAGTAGCCGGTCATGCGCCACTCCACATGGGTGAAGATATGTTTTGCCGCGGGCATGGGTTTGACCGCCAGCGGCCGCGCGTCCCAGTCGCGCAGGACCTCCGCTGCGCCCTCCGGGCTGAGCGCTTCCTCCACGGAGGGAAGCTCCCATAGGCCCGCCAGCAGACCGGCCTCCGCCCGCTTGCGGATTGCCAGCTCGCCGTCGCACACCAGCAGGAAAACTGTCCGCTCCTCAATGCGGCGCGCCTTCTTCTTCGCTTTGACCGGCAGTTCCCGCGCGACGCCCTGCCGGTAGCCCTCACACTGTGCATTCAGCGGGCAGACGAGGCATTTCGGCTCGCCGCCGGGCGCACAGACCGTCGCGCCCAACTCCATCATGGCCTGGTTAAAGTCCCCGGGCCGGTCCCTTGGCAGGATTACCGCCATGCGCCGCTCCACGGCGCGCTTGACCGCGGGGTCTGCAATATCGTCCCGCGCGGCGGTCAAGCGCATTACCACGCGCAGCACGTTGCCGTCCACCGCGGGCATGGGGATTCCAAAGGCGATTGAGGCCACCGCGCCCGCCGTATAAGGGCCGATCCCAGGCAGCGCCAGCAGCGCGTTGTAATCAGCGGGAAGAGCACCGCCGTGTTCCTCCACCATGACGCGCGCGGCCTTTTGCAGGTTGCGTGCCCGGCTGTAATAGCCCAGCCCTTCCCAGAGCTTCATCAACTGCTGCTCCGGAGTGGCCGCCAGTGCGGGCACATCGGGAAGCTTCGCGAGGAAACGTGCAAAATACGGTTTCACCGCCTCCACTCGGGTCTGCTGCAACATGATCTCCGAAATCCAGACGCGATACGGCGTGGGCTCGTCGCGCCACGGCAGGGAGCGCGCGTTTGTTTCATACCAGTCCAGCAGCGGCCGCACAATCCCTGCAAGTGCATCCGCGCTCATTGCTCCACCTCATAGAGCGCCCTTCCGTCCTTGATGGTGGCCAGCACGCGCAGGTCTTTGATCTCCATCGGGTTCACCCGCAGCGGGTCGCGGTCCAGAACGACGAAGTCCGCCCGCTTCCCGGGATGGATGGAGCCCTTCTCATGTTCTTCAAAATACTGGTACGCCACGTTGACTGTGACGGCCCGCAGCGCTTCCAGTGGCGTAACACGCTGCCCTTCGCCCATCACATAGCCGCCCTTGCTCACACGGTTGACCGCGCACCAGACCGTTTCCAGCATATTCGGCTGGATGACCGGCGTATCCTGATGGAACGTATAGGCCACGCCGTTTTCAATGGCCGCGCGCACCGGGCTAATCATGGTTGCGCGCGCCTCCCCAAAGTTTTTCAGATGCACGTCTCCCCAGTAATATGTGTGCGCCACAAAGAAGGAGGCGATCATGCAGAGTTCCCCCATGCGCTTGAGCTGGTCGGGGCGCACCAATTGGGCGTGGATCATCACCGGGCGGATGCGTTCTCCCGGGCGGGCATGAGGAAGTTCCGCGGCATACGCATCGATCATCTGCTGTGCTGCCGCGTCGCCGTTGCAGTGGGCCAGGAGCTGCATGTCGTCCTCCAACGCCTGGCGCATGTACGCCCGCACTTCGTCGTCCTGATGCGCGGGATATCCCCGGTAGCCGTCCGGCGCGTCCTCATACGGCCGGCTCATCCAGGCGGTGCGCCCCTGCGGCGACCCGTCCAAAAACACCTTGTAGCCGCCGATCTTTAAATGATGGAAATAGCGCTTGCGGTACTGCGGATTATCCAGGGCAATCTTCCGGTTGTCCGGCAAATTGGGATACGCCACCACATCTACCTTCAGACGGTTCTGCTCCGCCATTTTGTGCAGAAGCTTCCATTCGGCTGGTTTGGTAAAACCGTCCTGCACGGTGGCAATCCCATTTTGCAAATAAATGTCCTGCGCCTGATCCATTTGGTCCATCAATTGCTCCAAGGAAGGCTGAGGAATCTGCGCGGTATAGCCCGTGAAGGCGGATTCTTCGAGGTAGCCGTTCGGTTCCCGGCTCCCGTCGCGACGGCCGATCACACCCCCGGCTGGGTCCGGCGTATCCGCTGTGATATGCATCTTCTGCATCCCGGCCTCGTTCATCACGCCCATGTGGCCGGAGGCGTGCGTCACAACGACGGGAAACGGGTATCGGTTTAGAATCTCGCAGCTCGGGTGGCGTTTTTCCTCCAAATCGTTGTGGTCGTAGCCGAAGGCCGTCACCCACTGGCCGGGGGCCGGTTTTGTCTTTGCGGCAAACGCGTCCAGGCGGGCGGTTATCTCGCCAAAGTTTTTGCATCCGGTGAGGTTCACCGAGCCGAGCGTCTGCGCAAGCGCCGTCACATGGCTGTGCGGGTCGATAAACGCGGGCAGCATGACGGCCCCATTCAGGTCCACCAGTCGTGTCTCCGCGCGCTTTTGCGCAAGGACTTCTTCTTTCCGTCCCACCTGGCGGATTCTGCCGTCCTCCACGAGCACCGCCTCCGCATAGAGCGGCTCTTCCATTGTGATGATCGTGCCATTGTAATAAATCGCAGTTTCCATCGTTCACCCAGCTTTCGTAAGTTCTTCTGTAAGCTTATCATGTTCCAAAGCGCGGCGCAATATGACCGCACTTCGCTACCTCTTAAAATAAGATCATTTGATAAAGCCAAAATAAACTGTCAAACTAACTTTGATGTATGAACAAGACAAATATATAGATGGCAATAAATCATTTTTTTAATTATATCATCTGCTCTTAGTTTCCTCGTCATCATCCAGTGCATTTTTGATCGCCATGTTCACGAGCTGTTGAATATTGACGCCATACTTTTCTTTCAGACAATCCAAACCAATCACATTGCTTTCCCAAACGTGGAACATATGCATCCCGAAATACGAACCGCTCGTTCGATCATACAGAACAACCGCTTCTCTTTTAATCAAATCCTCTAAGCAAATATTGAGTAAGTCCGAGAGGGATGCCTCATAAATTAGGGATAACTGTTTTAATCGGATGTAAAGCGAATCCTCTATTGCGTAGTTTCTTCTGAGCTTGCGTTCTTTTCTGTGAAACTTTTGCTCCAAATATACCATTGCTCCCACACTCTCCGTATTTCTGTCTCAACTACTTATATTCATCATAACAAAAAAACACGCAGGACTTGCCACTGGATGGAAACAATCGTATGGATAAACAAAAAGGAAATCAGGCAGCCGTCAACACCCTGGTTGTACGGCTGCCTGATTCTCTTCTTACTTCTGCTTTCTTTTTAAACAAAGCGCGCGGTCAAAAATGCAACCGGCGCTTCAATTCTTTACGCATGTTGTCCCCTTCAAAAAGCATCAGCGCGGCGAGGGAGATGACGCTTCCGGCCACGCAGATCAACGAGGGGTACACCACCTTTAGCATCCCCCGCACATAGAACACCACGGGCACAATGGCGAATAGGGCGGCAATGGTAAAATACACGATAAAGCTGCCCAGATTGAGCTTGAAAACCCGCGCCGTGATCGCCAAAACCATCATGGCAACCACGCAGGTGATCGGGATCACGTAATCGATCGACCAGCCGCGCCAGCCCATAAAATAATCCCACAGCGTCGCCAGCACGCTGACAACCACCACCTGATAGAGCACGCTTTTGGGGATATTCCGCCGATAACGGAACGCCACCGCCAAGCTAATCCACGCGCAGGCCAGGCCCGCCAAAACGAAGAGCGACCACCAGCCGTGCTGCGGTAAAATCAGGTTGATAACGACGCAGACCACCGCGGCCACCACGGAGACCAAAATCAGGATGCGGAAAAACAGGCTGTGTTTGTGCAGCACGTCGGGAATCCAGGGAAAGACGTTCCCGCGCACATCTGGCTCCCCCTGTTCCTGAAGAATCCCCTGGCACAGCGGGCAGACAGAGGCGTTCCCCGTCACAGAGGTTTTACATTTTGCGCAGTATTTCATTTGGAATCCCCCTCCCCCGCTACGTCCGGCGTATTGGCCGTGATCTCCACAGGCACGCCCATGCCCGTGAGAAAGCGGAAAAAGTTCTTCTGAATATCTGTACTAACA
>DBFXIC010000542.1:0-6374 GCA_048455095.1 Anaeromassilibacillus sp. | reverse complement strand
GAAGCACCGCCGACTATCATTATTGATGCGGGTCATGGCGGCTTTGACGGCGGAGCCGTTGGCGTAGATGGGATTGTGGAAAAGGACATCAATCTTTCAATCGCATTAAAGCTCTATGATTTGTTTACAATCAATGGATACGATGCTATTCTGACGCGTGACAGAGATATCGCACTTAACGATGAGACAGCAACCACAACACGGCAAAAGAAAAATTCTGATATTCACAATCGATTTGATCTGATGAAAACATATGATAACTGTATTTTCATCAGTATCCATCAAAATAAATTTACACAATCAAAATACTTTGGCGCACAGGTCTTTTACGGCCCTAAAAATCCTGAAAGTCAGCTTTTGGGAGAGATCATGCAGGCTAATTTAATTGAAATGCTTCAACCGGAAAATACGCGTAAAAGCAAGCCGTGTACAGATAGCGTATACCTGATTTATAATGCGCCAGTTCCAGCACTTTTGGTTGAGTGCGGTTTTTTATCAAATGCGGATGACGCATATAAGTTGGTTAACGCGGATTATCAGAAGCGGATAGCGTTTGCAGTATTTACAGGTGTGTCTGAATATCTTAATTCCCCAGGGCGTACAGAACAACCTGAAGGCACCAAGCAGGTCGTATGGGAATTTGATCCGCGCTCGGCCATGGCATAAAAGCTTCATGCGCTGTGGGAGTACGCGATCACAGGCAAAATTTGCAGCGATAGAATGCATAGTACGATATAAAAAAATCAGTTGCCAAAGCAACTGATTTTTTTCAGGCAGCGCAGGCACAGCCCGTGCATCGTCCTGGCCATAATGCGGTTATTTTGCTATTCTTACAACAGATTGGCCCCGCTTTCCAGATCAAATAGATGGATCAGATCCTCACGGAAGGTGAACAGAATTTCTGTACCATATCCCATACCGCCGCGATACTCCTCGGCTAGATCTGTGGTGGGGATGCGCAATACCACATCCTTGCCGTTGGCATCCACATGGAGATGAATCTCGCTGCCCATCATTTCAGATACGTCAACCTTGGAGGAAATTGTATGCGTTCCAGCCGTTTCCTCCAGGTGGATATGTTCGGGGCGAATTCCAAGCTTGACAGCTTGGGATGGTACACTTTTAGCCGCCAGAGAACTCTGAATCTTTTTGGACAATGGCATAACTGCCCCTTGGACTTCGACCTGATAGCCGCTTTCCGTCTTAATAAGCTTTGCATCAAAAAGGTTCATCTGAGGAGAACCGATGAAACCAGCCACAAAAATGTTGATGGGGTGTTCAAAAACCTCCTGCGGCGTGCCAATCTGTTGGATAAAGCCATCCTTCATGATGACAATACGGTCACCCAAGGTCATGGCTTCGGTTTGATCGTGGGTAACATATATGAAGGTTGTATCGATACGCTGGCGCAGCTTAATAATTTCAGCGCGCATCTGGTTACGCAGTTTGGCGTCCAGATTTGACAGGGGTTCATCCATTAAAAACACCTGAGGATTTCGCACAATGGCGCGGCCGATAGCAACACGTTGGCGCTGTCCGCCTGAAAGAGCTTTTGGTTTGCGCTCCAGATAGCTGGTGATATCCAGAATTTCGGCGGCCTCCCGCACCTTTCTGTCAATCTCATCCTTGGGAGTCTTACGAAGCTGCAGGGAAAAAGCCATATTTTCGTATACAGTCATATGAGGATAAAGAGCATAATTTTGAAAAACCATGGCGATGTCGCGATCCTTTGGTTCAACATCGTTCATTCGCTTGTCGCCAATCAGGAGATCTCCCTCGCTGATCTCCTCTAATCCTGCAATCATGCGCAAGGTTGTGGATTTCCCACAACCGGACGGCCCGACAAGCACAATAAACTCCTTATCCGCGATTTCCAGATTAAAATCGTGGACAGCCGTCACCTTGTTGTCGTAAATTTTCTTTACATTTTTAAGAGTCACAGTTGCCATGTATACAAGCCGTGGGACTACCTGCTCCCGCAAGCGCCCCTTATCCGCGCAGAGCGAACCTGCACGGACATTACGACAGGTCTCCACACTGCCGCACCGCCGGCCCGACGGGATTTGCTTCCTCCTTTTTTATGGCTTACACGCCCCTATAAAGTAGGAGTAGAGGCCTGCAGCCTATTTTGAGATGTACAGGGACTTATGCAGTTGGTCAGCAGAGAAAATGTTTAACAATACTTGGATATTGCAGCTTCAATCATAGCGTTTGCAGCCTCGACGATAGCGGTATCCTCTTGGTTCATGGAAGGCAAGGGTTTACGGATGCCGCCACAGTCCACACCGTGCTTTCTTAGAATAGCTTTCACCACATCATACATGTTGCCGTGGGCAGCGCACATTTTATAGATAATTCGGCAAATGTCATTTTGTATCGCGAAAGCCCCGGTGGGGTTTCCTGCGCAGAAAAGCTCCCGAGCCTTGATGAACAGCTCAGGCATAACGGCATAGGTGCCGCCGATACCGCCGGTAGCTCCCATGGCCAAGCCGGAAATAAATTGCTCATCCGGGCCGTTCATGACCACAAAATCTTCTCCGCCCTGATCCTTCCACATTTGGATATCCTGGGTGGACACAGAGGAATTTTTTACACCAATTACGCGGGGATTTTTCTGCATCTCGGCCAACAGCGAAGATGTAAGGGCCACGCCCGCTAACTGCGGGATATTGTAGATGATGAAGTCTGTGTTTGGAGCTGCGGCGGAAATATCGTTCCAATACTGCGCGATGCCATAAGTGGGCAGATGGAAATAGATGGGGGGAATGGCCGCGATTGCGTCCACACCAAGGCTTTCGGCATGTTTGGCCAGCTCCTGGGAATCAGCAGTGTTATTGCAGGCCACATGGGCAATGATCGTAAGCTTGCCGCCCACCTCGGCCATGACATTCTCCAGCACAGCCTTTCGCTCGCAAACACTTTGATAAATACATTCTCCGGAGGAGCCGCCCACGTAAAGACCCTTTACATTCTTTTCAAGCAGATGGCGGGCCAGCGCCCGGACCCGCTCGGGCGAGATATTTCCCGCATCGTCGTAGCAGGCGTAGAACGCGGGAATAACCCCTTGGAATTTTTCAATTTTTGACATTGCGCTTCGCTCCTTATGACGGCAAAACGGCTGCGCCAAGAAGCAGCCGCGCCGCATTATATTCAGCCTTTGACGGCGCCCATAGTAATTCCCTGGGTAAAGTATTTTTGGAATACCAAAAAGACAACAATGATCGGAATTGCGGCCAAGGCCGCACCAGCCATAAGCATTCCCATATCTACCGAGGTTTCGGCCTGAAGCGTGGCAATGCCCAATGAAATGGTGAAATTGCTGCCGCTGCTTAACATAATGAGCTGCATAAAGTAATCATTCCAGGAGTTAATAAAAGTAAAAATGGCCAATGCGCCGATACCCGGCTTTATCATGGGGACGACAATGGTGGTAAAGGTGCGCAGCTCACTAGAACCATCCACCCGGGCCGCTTCCAGAATTTCGCCGGGAATACTCTCAGAAAATTGCTTCATCAAAAATACGCCGAAGGGCCAGCCCACTGTGGGAAAGATAACGGCCCAAAGTGTATCATACAGATGCAGGTCGGACATCTCGCGCAGCAGCGGAATCAGAATGACCTGCTTTGGCAAAGCCATGGCACAGACAATCAGGCCAAAGAGGATGGCCCTGCCACGAAACCGCTTCTTAGCCAAAGCGTAACCTGCCATAGCAGCGGTAATGCAAGTAAGGATCATAGCCGCCACCGCCATAAATACGGTGTTGATAAGCCATCTGAAAGCTGCCGGCACGGTGGGACCCTGCAGCCCAAATATCTCAAAGAGAGGCGCAGAACGTCTGTTGAACAGGTTTTCAAAGTTAGTGCTCACCCATTCTGAAGGAGCCCAAACGGGCTTGGTTGCGTAAATATCGGTGGCTGGCTTGAATGCACCGGTGACGATCCAGTAGAGAGGAAAAAGGAACAGGATCGCCAAGATTACTAAAATGACGATAGAAAGAACCTTATAAGCCTTATTTTGTCCGCTGATAGTTTTCATTCTCTCCACCTCCTACTTTTCTTTCGCCAGCCGGAACTGTACGGCGGATAGAATGGCGATGAAAACGGCCAGCATGACGCCCATAGCATTGGCGTATCCAAAGTGGCCGGACTGTTCGGTCAACTTAAACGCGGTATAATAAATATAATACATGACTGTGTTCGTGCCGGAACCGCCCTGTGTCAACAACTGAATAAGCGCAAAGCACTGGAAAGAATTGATGGTGGTGATAACGAGTATGTACAGGGTGGTCGGCATCATCTGCGGCCACTTGATCCGCCAAAACACCTGTAAATCAGTGGCTCCGTCCACCCGGGACGCTTCTACCAGGGATTGATCCACATTCCCCAGGGCGGAGACATAAAGGACGATGGGCTGACCTACAGAGGTGGTAAACAATATAAGTATGATGCACCACAGCGCAAAACGGGAATCACCCAAAAAGTTGATGTTCTTATCGATCAGCCCTGTCCCTTTCAGGACGGCGTTGAATATACCGGTGTAGTTATCGTACATCCATTTCCAGACCACTGTAACAGCTACCGAACCAGTAACAACGGGAAGATAGAAGATACAACGGAAAGCGGAGAGCACAGGTCCCTTAAGCTTATAAATGGCCGAAGCTACCCACAGGGAGAAAGCGCATACGGTCGGTACGCTGACTACAACGATGATAAAGGTATTTTTCAGCGCCTCAAGGAAGGTTTTATCCTGCCAAAGATTTACAAAATTTGTAAGACCGATGAAGTGTACCGCGCTGTCACGCATATTGGCGTCGGTGAGACTGTTGAAGATGCAGATAAACATGGGGATGATGACAAAACCCACAAAGAAAACGAGGCTGGGCAGCATGAACAGGTAGCCGTTGATATTCTCCCGCCGCTGTAGCGCCCGTCCCATAGCGGGCTGGTTTTGTTTTGCCAAGCTTGAGCACCCCTCTCTTGTCTTTGAATTCTTTGAATATGGAGACGCCCCTTCCCCGCTGTGCACGGGAAAGGGGCGCACAAATTCCCCTCACACGTCAGTGTTTTACGGGGTGATCATTTTGCGGCTGCATTGGCCTCTGCTGCATAGCTGGCGACTGTGGAGGCAATGTCAGCGCCCTCACCTACCTTCTGGAGCATGTTCCACCAGGAGGTGCGCGCCTGCGCCCATCCGCTGGTGACCTGATAGTAATCCCCCAGGTAAGGCATCAGAACCTGATACTCATCCATAATCTCGTTGTCGGCCCAGATCGTGGACAGATCGACGCCGCCGGCAGCGGAACGGACAGGGAAATAATTTGCAGTTTTCACAGCATCCACAGTATGCTCGGAATTAGCCATGTAGTTGATGAAGGTCTTGGCCGCCTCGATGCGGGCGGGATCGCCGTTATCGAAGATACCAAAGCCCCATATACCGCCCTGAAGGGCAGGTTCGCCGCTCTCGGAAGGGAATCCCATAAAAGCGATCTGCTCGCCGGTGATCGTCTTTTCTGCGCCGGTACCGGCTGTGTTGGGATCGAGCTGCTGCGCAATATTCCAGCAGAAAGCCATCTTCAGCACGCCCTGATAGAACTTGGTGATTTCGTCGCCGCCTGCCAAAGAAGCGTCGAAAGCGATACCCTCCATACTCTTGAGCTGTTCAAGAGCCTTGATATTCAGGGGATCGTCCCAGGTATACTGGGTGTGCTCGGCATTGGTAAACGTACCGCCGTAAAGATTGTTGACAAGTGCGCGCGTACCCTGGTCGCCGCCCTGACCGGCACAGTAGACGGCTCCCACCGTCTCACCGTAGTGAGCATACAAAGCCTCGACAGCGTTGATAAAGTCCTCAGTGGTCCAGGTGTGCGTCTCCAGATCCAGATACTGGTCGGCTCCGGCCGCCTTGAACGCGTCCACGTTGACAGCCATGCAGTGGGCGGTCATAACCAGAGGATATTCATACACAGCGCCGTCGGGAGCGGTGCAGGCGGTCAGGACGGATTCCTGAATTTCCGCGCGGTCCTGATCGGTCAGCATGTCAGACAGATCCACCATGTACCCACTGGCTCCCCAGTTGGCCACAAGACGCTCCGGGCCTTCCATGATAAGGTCGGGCGCATTGTTGGCGGTGATGGCGGAATTGACCTTATCATCGCCGTCGGCATAAGCCAGATACTCCACCTGGACCGAAATTCCGGTGTCAGCCTTGAATGCATCGGTGAGCGCCTTGACGGCGTCCTCTTTCCCCCAGTTTCCAATGGGATAAGTCCATAAAGTGATCTCTTGGGCCGCGCCCGCAGTATCGCCTTGAGCCGGGGCTTGGGCCTGAGAGGACTGCGTTCCCGCGGGTTGAGACGCAGCAGCCTGCGGCTCCCC
>DBFXIC010000541.1:0-3815 GCA_048455095.1 Anaeromassilibacillus sp. | reverse complement strand
CTTGTGCCCCATATAAAGCAAACGGCGCGGGCAAATAATCCAAGGTGAAGTCCCATCCGAAATCTGAATTGAACATACGCCAGAGGGAACACGGGTCATGCCGGGAAAACATTCTCCCAACTCCGGATGTTCTCTCAAATCTATATCGGCCATATAACGGTTGCCGCCGCCATCACAAGTATCAGAAATGAAAGGGCAAAATGCACGCCTGCGCGACTCCATAATTTCTGGACTGTTATCGTTTATGGGATATCCGAGCAATTCATAGATTTTTGGCATTCTAATACCTCCTTAACTTTTTCCGCAATAGCACGGGCGAGCGGCGGCGGCACAGAATTGCCAATTTGGCGATGTTGATCCAAATCTCGTACCGTACCTGTGCGCCCTCTTATCGGCCCGCGTAATACATAATCGTCCGGATAACCATGAATACGCATATACTCTCTCGGCGTTAAATATCTATCTTCGGTAGGATGGTAAAATATTTCACCGCCCCGAAGGGTATTCGACGGCTTGTTTCGGTCTAACCTCAAAAACTTAGTCGTATCTTTTTTCGTCAGTCCACATATTTGCTCTTTGGGCAATTGAGTTTGTGACGAAAGGTTTTTGCCCTCCGGTACTCCGTGAATTCTTTCTCTGTCCCGTGCCGGAGTAACATCATAATGGCTATCGTCCGGTATCTCGCTTGTTTCCCCTTTACGAACAGGATTACGGATCCCTTTTATTGCTTCTCCAACGGTGGTATAAGGGAGCAGCGCGAAAAGGCTATCACACCTTTCCGGCTTGTCATGTGTAGGGTCAGGGAACTTAAAGCCATTCGGCTTCTTTGTTGCAACGATAAAGACACGCTCTCTGAGCTGAGGGACACCGTACTGCGCAGCAAGCATAACTCTCCATTTTGGCACATAATCCATTTCCTCAAGTTGCGCAACGAATGATTCAAATACGCCGCCGCTTTTTCCAGACAAGTCCTTTGCAGTAAGTAATCCTTTGACCTGTTCCATCATTATCGCTCTTGGCTGGATAGCTTCGGCATACCTTATCATCTGGTATAAAAGCAAGCCGCGCTCATCCTCCAAAGATTTTTGTTTTCCTATTTGAGAGAACGCTTGGCAGGGGGGGCCGCCAAACAGTAAATCGACTTGACCCGCCTGCAGTTCAATCTCTTCAAGGATTGTACCGGGGCTAAGCTCTCGTATATCACCCTCATATACAAGGGTATTTCTTTTTTTCCTTTTAATGTTTTCCCTAAGGGTAGCACAACAATTCTTGTCGATTTCAACACAAGCCTTAATATCAAATCCTGCTTGCAAAACGCCGACATCCATTCCGCCTGCGCCAGAAAAAAGGGATATTGCCTTAAGTGTCTCAGACATTTTAACCTCCTGCATTTTGCAATATCATACTCTACTCAAAGATGAATTCTGTAATGTCGCCAATATTGCAGTTGAGTGACTTACATATTCGGTAGAGTATTTCCATCGAAACATACTCGTCTTTGCTCAGTTTTGCAAGAGTAGTCGTACTAACACCGGCAAGCTCAATCAAGTCCGTCTTTTTCATCTTCCGGTCTATTAAGATTTTCCAGAGCTTATTATAATTAGCAGCCATATCCTCGCCTCCTGCTTTTTAGTATATTGTAGCACCTCCTTGTGAGCCAAACAACGCATAAGCGGAAAATTTTTATGAGTTCGCTGATTAATAGTGTGATAATGCGTTTTCCTCCTTGAAAATTGCTTTGCTCTTTTGCTTGCCGCTCTCCGTCGTTCCCCGCTGTACGGCACGGCAGGCCGGGAGGACAGCCGCCCGTTCGTGTTGTGATTTGTAACCGTCGTTTTATGGGCAACCGACTAAACCGGCGGGCCATTTGCGGCGCGGCCAGGGCGCGTCTATGAGAAAGGCGGCGCTCAAAAAAAGGAGCGCCGCCCGCCGTAGCCTGCATGACAAAAGGCTTCAAGTTTCGTTGGACAGTGAGGCCATGTATTCGGTTCTCGTATTTTTTTCCTGTCCGCTCCGTTCTCCGCCGCGCCTTACAGGGGCAAATCTTTTTTCGAAAACCTGACGGCGCCCACCGCATAGCTCACCACTGCGACAGCAACCAAAACCAGCAGTTTCCAGACAAAGGCGGTGTCCACGCTGCCTGTGCCGATGGTCGCCAGGGCATCCACATCGTACAGGCCCACCAGCGTCAGTTTGTTGAAGATGCTCAGTTCCTCAACGCCCATGCCGGTGTTGACCATATTTTCCGAACCAAACAGGCCGATCATGGACGCGAGGAAAAACCAGACCGCCAGGCCGCCGCCGAACGCCATTGACTTTTTGCTTTGCGAGAACAGACAGCTTCCCATATAGCACAGACCGCAGACCGCCTCCACCAGGATGTACATCCCGATAAACAGGGCCACCATCCCCGCCACGTTCACTTCATCGTAAAACAGGAAGGAGGTCCCGATCCGGGTTGCGCCTACAACGCCGATGATCAGCAGCGGCACCACAAGCAGGAATACCATCTGTGTGACGGCCACGGCGGAACGTTTTGTGGGCGTAGACAGCACATATGCCATGGAGCCCCGGTCCACCTGATCCGCGATCAGGGAATTTGCCAGAATGACGATGAGAATGAAAATGGGAAGCAGGCCCATTGCCGTATAATACATCTGGTTCATCATGGACGCCGGGTCCATTTCGCTCATCTTCTCCACAAGATCCGGGGCAACGCCCATCATATCCAGCGTGACGGTAAGCATTTCAGACACCGTCAGCTCTTCTTTGCTGAACACGCCCTCCGACTGTTTTAAAGCATATGCATATTCAAACTGCTCCACATATTTTTCAAGGCCGATTCCTGACTGCGATAATCCGTCAATGGCGGATTGAAATCCCTCCACGCTCAAATCCATACCGGCCTGGGCATTGAGCATTTCAAACGCCGTTTCATACGCCGCTTCATTCTTCCCTCCTGCAAAATCCTCATAGGACAGTTCCTGCTGCGCCATTGTATCATAGGCTGCAAGCCCGCCGAGATAGGTATAGAAGCTTTCCTGGTACTCCGTGACGTCCACGTCGGATTTTTCCGTCGCCATCATACTCATGGCATAGTTCATCACGTTTCCCAGCAGCACCATGATGAGCAGGATCGCAAGGCACAGCGCCCAGTTGGATTTGATTGTCTGCCCCATCAGCGGCCTTGAGAAAAATCTTGCCGTCTTTTTAGTTGTTTCCATTTTGAGCCAGCCCCTCCTTATATGCGCTCATAAACTGCTGCTGCAGCGAGCGGTGGATTTCCTGCAAATTTGTAATCTGACAGTCCTTCAGCGAAAGGAACAGCGCGTCCAGCTGCGATGTCCTGCACTGGACCGTTAAGCTCTTTGCATCCCTGCTTTCGGCTGAGAATTCCGTGTTTTGGAGAAAACGCTGCTTTTCCCCCGCCTCCCCAAATTCGATGATGAAGTTTTTCACAGCCGGATGGCGCAGATCGTACAGGGAAACCGTATCGATGATACGCCCGTCCTTAATCATGGCAACCCGGTCGCACACCGCTTCGATTTCCTCGAAAATATGGCTCGACATAAAGATGGTATGGCCCTTCTGCTTTTCCTCCCGGACCAGCCCCAGAAACGCCTCCCGCATCAGGGGATCCAGGCCGGTGGTGGGTTCGTCCAGGATGTATACCGTCTGTCCCGTGCCGCGGCGCGCCAGCTCCAGCGCGAGCTTTACGCGCTGCGCCTCGCCGCCTGAAAGGGTAGTGGCACTTTGCCCAAGCGTGATATAGCCGAGGCCCACGTCATACAAGGTTTGCAGCTTGCGGTGGATGC
>DBFXIC010000540.1:0-6842 GCA_048455095.1 Anaeromassilibacillus sp. | reverse complement strand
TTGTCACGATCGTCACGTCGCGTTTATGCGTGCACAGCTCATCCGCCAGAAGCGCACAGCAGGAACCGGACTCGATCATCACGGTTTCTCCATCCCGGACAAGGCCGGCCGCCGCCTGTGCAATGCGGCGCTTCAAATCGTAGTGATAAGCAAGGCGGTTATTAATGTCGTCGTTGGAACTGAGCAAGGCGAATCCGTGCTCACGTTTGATCAGCCCCTTCATTTCCAACTGATCCAGATCTTTCCGCGTGGTCACCTGGGAAACGCCCAGCAATTCCGCAAGTTTGGCAACTTCAATGCGGTTGCGCTCCGTCACAATTTCCAAAATTTTTGTCTGCCGGTTCGTCATGCTCCTCACCCTTTCTAAAAAATTCTAACACAATCTAGTTACGAATACAAGCACAATTCTTTTCGTTTGCAATCTTTTTCTTGCAAATTTTGTACCAAACGTTCTCTTTTCGATTGATGTTCATGCAAATCAGTCCTGAAGGCATCGCAAGGACAGGCTGGATACCAGTGTTCCTATCCAAATTTAAAAGAATAAGCAACATGGCACGTATCCTATCGATGATACAAATTCAACCTAAGCACTTAAAAATACAAAAAACGCGAGCCCTGACAAAAGCCAGGGCCCGCGGACGTCTTACGTCTTTTGGCTTGGGACTGTTCTAATCAGAACGTTCCCCTTTTTGCTTATTCAGTCGATAGTCATTGCATGTGCGCTGCTTTCAGGGAAAGCAATCAGCCAACTTTTACTGTGCAGTGTTTCACTGCGCTCTGGCCCGGGAGCGTAGTATATACGCCTGTGCTTTCTCCCGGCTTGCCAACCGCATAAACTCTGTAATAATAATCGTTGCCGATCCGCGTCACAAACTGCGTCTTGAGAACGGCGCCGTTGCCAACAGTGAAGCTCGGAGCCACACCGTTTCCGTTCAGAACCGTCATCTTAAAGCAGTATGCACTACCTCTCTTCACTGTAAAGTCCACCGTGGTATCGGAACGGACGGACGCTGCCAACGCACCTTGTGTCTCACCAACTACTGCAAATCCAGAAGCACCATAGACATTGGATACGTTAGAGTTATTAGAGCTAGAAGAACTCTTTTGGCTCTGTTTGTTGGCAACCTTAAACTGGAAGTTCAAAGTTTCATCTGTGCCTTTCGTATCCATGCGATATGTAAACTTATTAGGATTGGTAACATTGAGAGCCTTGCCGTTTAACTGTACACTGCTAATTTCTTTTTCAGACATTATCGGTACAAAGGCCAAAGTAACAGAAGTTCCTTCCAAATATGAACCTTCAAACGTGCCTCCAGCAGGTTGTTTTTCTCCATTAACAGAGAGCATAACATCTGTTCCATAGGAAACTTTAAGTGTATGTTTCGAAGGTTCAGGGCGATCCATTGCATTCAAATTAATCAGCTTCAGATCTGCCCAATCCACATGTGCGGTTCCACCGGAGCCGTAAGCCCACAGGGCGAGAAGTTTGGTATTTTCCGGGAAATCAATAGTGAATTCACCTGCGTTTCCAGTTGAATAACGAACACCCAAGCCCAGCTGCGCTGGATTACCTGTATCTCCATTGTAGTAGATTTCAAAGCCGGCACCAGCACTTGTTGGATTCTCTTTGTCAACGCCCACATATCCGGTCAATCTGCTAAAACCAAGTCCTTCAATGCTGAAGTGGACATACGCATTCGTCAAGGTGCCAAAGCCATGTTCAAACACGGTTTCTTCGCCGTCCACATTCATGGTCAGTGGGTTGCCGTCGTTGGAGAGGTTTCTGTTGATGTTGCCGCCGGTTCCCGCATAACTGCCGGAGGTCCAGTCGAGATCAGTCAAATACATCTCTGCCACAACATTGGTGGTAATGGTGTAGGTCTTGGTCTGCTTGCCATTCGGGGACGTCACCTGAATCTGAATGGTATTGTCGCCTTTATACAGTAAGACTTCGCAATTGACATCGCTGCCCAAGGTGTACACCTGGCCTTCGTCCGCCGTAATCTGAATCTTCGCGCCTTCCTCCCAAGTCCTCGCTTGAATGGTGACCGGCTTGCCGGAAGCCTTCATGGTATACTCTGTGCGATCCTCGCTGAACGGCTCGTTGAGGCTTGCGCCCAGGACGGACAGGCTCTCCAGAGCGGCGTTGTCATCGGACGGGGTATAGAGGACAAAGTTGTAATACTTTGCAGTGAATTGGTTTTCTGCCTTGACTGCAACTACAACGTTGTTGATCTCTTTGTCGAGTTCGCCGCTAGCCTGCGTGCCTTCGGTGCGATGGTTGTTGATTGTGATGTTCGTCGTCGCATCCTTACCTTCCACCGAGGAAACGGACACATTCAGATGTTTCATCTCTTCGGAAGTGACCGGGATCTTATAATCGGTAATCTCCGGATCAAAGCCTTCCACACTTGCGCCGTTAAACTGAATGTCGCTTGCGTACGCATCGCTGTAACCCGCACGGAATACCTGTGCGCGATAGCGGGTGACTGTCAGGCCGTCAGCCGCCGTGACATCGATGTTGAAGATATTCAAGCCGCTGTAGAGATCAACCATCGCGGAGAAATCGTTGCCGGATTCCGCCTGATTTGCGATCTCGTCGCGGTAGAAGGAACGATACACCTTTACGTCGGTCGCATCGTCGGGAATATCCACGGCAAATTCAACCACGTTCTGATCGTTGTCCATCGCGATAAAATAGGAATGCGTACCTGCCTTGATCTCTTCGGTCAGCTCGACGCCGTCCACAGAGATCACAGAAGCGGTATTATTGCTGGCCACCGGGCGGAAGTGGATTGTATAGGTCGCCTTCACACCGTCGGCATCCTTACGGACAACCTTCACGCCCTGATAGTCTGCAAAACGGAACACATCGCCGGTAAGTGCGTTGCCGTCCAGATCCTGCAGCTCCGTGGTTCCCTTCGCTTCATTCAACACTCTCCAGGAGACCGTAAAGAATTCCAGCGTATCCGGAATGGAATAGGTATATTCCGTCTTTTCCGGCTGGAAGTTCACCATGTTATTGCCGTTGATGTTCAGCTCGCTCAACAGATAGCTGTCCGCCGCCTGCACGGAAACCGTCTTGGTTGCCGGCGTCCGGCAGGGTTTGCCAAGCTCGTCGTACACGTAGGCGGAAACCTTCAGGTCTCCTGCATAATCAGCCTTGAACAACGGAACGATCGTGTAGGTCGTCTCCGTCTTGCCATTCTTGGTATACTGCCATTTGTAAAGGAGTTTTCCAATTGCGTTTTCATCCGCATCTGCATAGTTGTATCCTGTCACAAACACGGAGTCGCCCACAACATAGGTATCTTTATCCGTACGCAGATCAGTGACGGTCGGCGCCGTATTCGGATACGCATTCACAAGAGTCATAGAAACCTGTTTCTCAAGGCTCTCTGTCGTGGATTCAGAAGCCTTTGCCATCTTTACACCGGAATAGGTACATGTAAGCGGATAGCCTGCGCCCTTGTTCCAAGTGATAAACGCCAGCTTGAAGGAATTACCCAAAGCAGTGTTGATCAGCGGATTGTTGCGGGCGTTAATGTCCTGCCATTCGCCGTCCGGCGCTTTGCAGCGCAGATAGATGTTATTGCCACTCTTTTCAATCTCATACGTCATCACGCGGGATCTGGCAATCGCCGGATAGCTCGGCTCACTTGTTCTGGCACCGATCTCATTCGCGATCGCAATACCGCCCATGTGTGCCTTCTGGCCGACGGAAAGATAGTTGTCTCCATCCTTCATCAGTGCCATGCTGGCGTTTGCATAATTGATCAGGTGACCCAAGTCGTCTATAGCGACGGTGCCCTGCACACGAAGGTCATCCTTCCACTCTGCGGGGATATCGATCATTACAGTATTTCTTGCAGTGGACTGAGATGCATACAGGTCGCCTGTCTCTGCGCGTACAGCAAGCTCATCGCGGCCTCCGGTCGGATACCAGTTATTGCTATCCTGCCAGATGCTGACGCTGTCTGCGAGGACGGGGTTCTTCGGCTCATCCGGTTCATCCGGCTCGTCGCCACCCTCAGCCGTCGTGATCGCAATCGGATCAGATTCGGCAAGAGCATCGGAGCTGACAGAGCCGCTTGCAATCCGGAAATCGGAATATGTAGCTTTCACCACATCGCTGCCCTGCTTGTTTACATAGAACGCGATCTTCAGATCGTCGTCATTGAGACCCGAAGCGCCTGCGGAATATCCGCTGACAACCTTCCAACGGCTGCCATCCCAGAACTTCACGAAGATCATGTTGCTGTTCTTCTCGATCTCAAAGCTGGCTTTCTCCACTTTTGTACCGGTTGTATCAGCGCGTTCAGAATATTCGCCATTGCTTTCGCTGACCGCTACGATGCCCATGTGACCCTTCTGGCCGATGCTGATGTAATTGTCCGTATCATTGTACAGCATCAATGCCGCGCCGCCATACGGCGTTTGCGGCAGGCCGTCGATGGTAACCTGCACACGGAAATCGTCCCTTTCGATTTCGGCCGGGATGTCATACAGCACCAGGTTCTGCAAGGTGCCCTTGTCTTTGCCACTGATTTGGCCATCCTGATCAGAGGTCAATGTCAACTGCGTAGCACTCTCACTATTCCAGTTCTTGGGTTCTTCTGTGCCCTCTGCAAAGCTGAAGCCCTCTGCCAGTGCCGCTTTGGCAGATTCCCCTGAGATAACAATCGGCTCTTGTTTTTCCAGGTCATCCGAGCTGACAGAACCGCTTGCAATCCGGAAATTGGAATACGTAGCTTTCACCACGTCGCTACCCTGCTTGTTTACATAGAACGCGATTTTCAGATCGTCGTCATTGAGACCCGAAGCACCTGCGGAATATCCGCTGACAACCTTCCAACGGCTGCCATCCCAGAACTTCACGAAGATCATGTTGCTGTTCTTCTCGATCTCAAAGCTGGCTTTCTCCGCTTTTGTGCCGGTTGTATCAGCGCGTTCAGAATATTCGCCATTGCTTTCGCTGACCGCTACGATGCCCATGTGACCCTTCTGACCGATGCTGATGTAATTGTCCGTATCATTGTACAGCATCAAGGCCGCGCCGCCATACGGCGTTTGCGGCAGGCCGTCGATGGTGACCTGTACACGGAAATTGTCCTTTGCGATTTCGGCCGGGATGTCATACAGCACCAGGTTCTGCAAGGTGCCCTTGTCTTTGCCGCTGATCTGGCCATCCTGATCCGAGGTCAATGTCAGTTTTGTGCTGCTCTCGCAGATCCAGTTTTCGGGCACTTCTGTACCCTCTGCAAAGCTGAAACCCTCTGCAAGCACCTTTGCGGGCGCTCCAAAGAAAGCAACCGGATCCTGTTTTTCCAGATCATCCGAGCTGACAGAACCGCTTGCAATGCGGAAATTGGAATACGTAGCTTTCACCACGTCGCTGCCCTGCTTGTTCACGTAGAATGCAATCTTCAGATCGTCGTCATTGAGACCCGAAGCGCCTGCGGAATATCCGCTGACAACCTTCCAACGGCTTCCGTCCCAGAACTTTACGAAGATCATGCTGCTATTCTTCTCGATCTCAAAGCTGGCTTTCTCCGCTTTTGTACCAGTCGTGTCAGCACGCTCAGAATATTCGCCATTACTCTCGCTGACCGCTACGATACCCATGTGGCCCTTCTGGCCGATGCTGATGTAATTGTCCGTATCATTGTACAGCATCAATGCCGCACCGCCATACGGTGTCTGCGGCAGGCCGTCGATGGTGACCTGCACACGGAAATTGTCCTTCGCGATTTCGGCCGGAATGTCATACAGCACCAGGTTCTGCGGAGTGCCCTGGTCTTTGCCGCTGATCTGACCATCCTGATCAGCAGTCAGAATCATCTGTGTGTTGCTCTTCTTCTGCAGATTACCCAAAACTTCCGTGCCGGCTGCAATACTGAAGCCGGAAGCAAGTTCCGGTTCTTCGGCTGCGGCAAAGGCACGAGCCGCTACCCGCTTTGTACTCGTCGGAGTTGCACCGTAGCTCTCGGGTGTGCTGATCATGACGGTGCGGCTATCGCTTGCACCGGATTTAAAAGCAATTACTTTAACGATGCCGTCCTGGCTGGCTGTCAATACACCGTCAGCGCTAATAGTAGCGGCGTTCGTCGGTTCGCCAGTGCGCGCGTCAACCACACTCCACTGGGCGTCCGAAGGCTCAGAGGTGAAGGCGATGGTTCCGCCGACCTCGGTGATCGTCTGATCGTCGGGGTTCTGAATTGCGATGGAATCCAGCAGGGTTCCTTCGCCGGTCACGCTGAAATGAACCGGTTCAGCCTCCACAATGGTACCGTTCAGCTCATAGAACGCCTTAACGTCCGCTTCGCCGCGGGCCAGTGCCATCACGTTGCCGTCTCCGTCTACTTTGACGACCGACGGATTGCTGGACGCATACTGGACCTTATCTTTTGCGGAAACGATTGAACTGCTCGATGCATTTACCGTCAGCGGGTCGTCGCCGATATCGACGATTCCATCCAGCTCTTCAGGTTTAACAGCAGCGCTGTTCTTTGTCACTCTGATGTTCATCTTGAAGCCGTCGTCATAGGTGTTGTTGCCAAGCTCAACATTGCTGCAGTTCTTGAACACAAAGATGTCCTTCGGCAAGGTCTGCTCTGTGACGGACATATCCATCTGCGTCTGTTCGCCGATTCCCAACTCAGTTTTTTCTGACGAAAGCTGGATTTTGACATTCGGGTTATCGCGGACGACGGTGTTGCCCTGGAACTTCATGCCCATGACGCCTTCTGCCACGATCACCTGATAGTCGCCCATATGGATTTCGTTGTCCAGAATGTTGATGTTGCGGTGCACCGGATCGCCCTTCGGTGTGGGTTCCACAC
>DBFXIC010000539.1:0-6638 GCA_048455095.1 Anaeromassilibacillus sp. | reverse complement strand
TTAGGGAACCACTCCTTTAAATAAAAAACAGGTTCTCAGGAGTAAAATGAATGAGAACATATCAAAACTTGCAAAAATAGAATGCAGAGTTCCGATGCATTCTGAGCGCATAAAACCCCTGGCGCATAATTTACTTAGATTCTGTGCATGGAATTGAAAATATCCTCGTGCATGACGTGGATGGTCATGCCCATTTCCTCCCCGATGGAAGAGAGCGAATCCGCCAGCTCCTGGAACGGAACCGAGCACTTGGAAATATCCACCATCATGATCATGGCGAACAGGTCCTGCAGGATGGACTGCGTCACTTCCACAACGTTGACGTTGTTTTCAGCGCATATGGAGGAAACGCGGGCCAGGATGCCCACCATGTCCTTACCGATAACAGTAATGACTGCGCGCATAGATGATAACCTCCCAATTGTTTTTTAGAGGCGGCCGCGATGGCCGCGAAGGGACGTCCGAACCGCAGAAAGGCAGCGGTTCGGAGCAGAATAAAAGATATGACTTCATTATGAACGGAAAAGGTTTTTCTGTCAAGAAAAGACGGGCGCACTTTTATTATGCAAAAAAGGAATCGCCAATCCCGGGAATCCGTCAAAAATCAGGGCGAAAAGAATCAGAAAATCGGACGCAATATCTGGTAAAACTGCGTAAAATCCAGACACAGCGCGGCCTTCTTCTGCACCCCTTAGGAAATGTGTTTAAAATTGGAAGCGTTTTCCAACGGCAAAATGGGGAGGATTCATCTATAAATAAAATCGATTCTATGATAGACTGAATAGGCAAAAAATGCGGATGATTCTGCTTGATGAACGTAGAAAGAGTTTATAGGAAGGGAACCAGACGATGAAATACAGATACATTTCGGACTGCCATACCCACAGCGACTGTTCCCCGGACGCCACGGACCCGACGATGATGCTGTGTGAAAGCGCCTGCCGCCTGGGGCTGTATGCCCTGGCGATCACAGACCATTGCGAGTGCAACGCCTACAGGGAAGAGGGCTATGACCGTTCGGTGCGGCAGTCTTATTTTGAGGCGCGCAAGGCCTCCGCGGTGTTCCACGGCAGGCTGCACGTGCGCGCGGGCGTGGAGATCGGGCAGCCGATGCAGGACCTTTCGGCTGCGGAGGAGATTCTCAGCGCCTGCGATTTTGATTTTACGCTGGCCTCCGTGCACAACGTGCGCGGCATGCCTGATTTTTATGAGCTGGACTACAGCCAGGTCGATCTCTCCAATGTGCTGAACCTTTATTTTGACGAGATTCTGGAGACCATCGAGTGGGGAAAGTTCGACTCCCTTGCGCACCTGACGTACCCCTGGCGGTACATCGTGGGTGAGCACGGCCTGCAGATCGATAACAACCAGTTTTCCAAGCGCATCGACGAGGTGCTGAAAGCGCTGATCCAAAAGGACAAGGCGTTGGAGATCAACACCAGCGGCCTGCGCCAGAAGCTGGGGGAGACAATGCCGAACCTGCCGGTCTTAAAGCGCTACCACGAACTGGGCGGCCGGCTGGTGACGCTCGGCTCCGACGCGCACCGCTGGCCGGACGTCTGCGGCGGTGTGGAACAGGGCATGAGGCTGCTGCAAAAGGCGGGCTTTACCCATTTTGTGTTATATTCGCATCACGAACCAAAGCTGCTTCCGATCGAATAAACGGTGCAAAATGCATCCAAAATTGTGGGCTGAGAAAAAGGCTTTTCCTGTATTTGCAGGAAAGGCCTTCTGTTTTTATCAATTTGTTATTTCCATTGACGCGTATTTGATGTATACTATATCTTATTATCCGATTTTTCAGATGATGCCAAGGGTCCGGATATCCGGACCTTCTAAAGTTTTAACCGGAGGAGTGAAAGTCATGGATCGTCTATTGGAATTATTAAGCCAGAACGCCCGGCTGACCACCCGTCAGCTCGCCACCATGCTGGACCGCTCGGAGGCGGAGATCTGCAATGAGATCGACGCCTATGAAAAGGCGGGGATCATCCGTGGGTACCAGACCCTGATCAACTGGGAGCGCGCGGACGCCAACAAGGCGTTTGCCCTGATCGAACTGCGCGTCACGCCAAAGCGCGACAGAGGGTTCGACGAGATCGCCCAGAAGATCATGCAGTTCGAAGAGGTCGACAGCGTCTACCTGATGTCCGGTGGGTTCGACCTGGCCGTGATGGTGCACGGGGATACCATGCAGCAGATCGCCATGTTTGTGGCGCGCCGCCTGTCCCCACTCGATTCCGTGCTCTCCACAGCGACCCACTTTATTCTGACCCGCTACAAGGACGGCGGCGTCGTTCTCAATACCGAAGATGAGAACGATGAGAGAAGGAGTGTGCTCTGTGATTGATTACAGCACCGTGCTGAACAAGAAGGTGCAGGCGATCAAGCCCTCCGGTATCCGCCGTTTCTTCGACATTGCCAACGAGATGGACAATGTAATCTCGCTTTCTATTGGAGAGCCGGATTTCACCACCCCCTGGCATGTCCGTGAAGAGGGCATCCGCTCTCTGGAGGACGGCAAGACCTGGTATTCCCCGAACCGCGGCTTTGTGGAACTGCGCCAACAGATTACGCGCTGGCTGAAACGCCATTATCATGTGGAGTATGAAGAAAAAGAGGAAGTGCTCGTCACCGTGGGCGGCTCGGAGGCCATCGACCTCTGCCTGCGCTCGTTGATTACCCCGGGCGACGAGGTTCTGATCCCGGAACCGTCCTTTGTCTGCTATGTGCCGTTGACGCAGATGGCGGGCGGCGTACCCGTGGTTTTGGAGACAAAGGCGGAGGACTGCTTCCGCGTGACGCCGGAGGCCCTGCGCGCCAAGATCACCCCAAAAACCAAGCTGCTGATCCTGCCCTATCCGAACAACCCCACCGGCGCGGTCATGCGCCGCGAGCACATGGAGGCGATCGCCGAGGTTGTCCGGGAAAACGACCTGATGGTTTTGTCCGACGAGATCTACAGCGAACTGACGTATGGCGATACGAGCCATGTCACCTTCAGCGCCATCGACGGGATGCGCGAGCGCACCATTGTGGTGAACGGTTTTTCCAAGGCGTTCGCCATGACCGGCTGGCGCCTGGGCTATGCCGTCGGCCCGGCTGAAATCATCAAGGCGATGACCAAGCTGCACCAGTACGGCATCATGAGCGCGCCGACCACTGCGCAGTATGCGGCGATTGAAGCGCTGAAAAACGGCGACGAGGACATCGTGTATATGCGCGAGCAGTACGACATGCGCCGCCGCCTGGTGGTGGACGGCTTCAACGAGATGGGCCTGACATGCTTTGAGCCGGAGGGCGCATTCTACGTGTTCCCATGCATCAAAAAGACGGGGCTCACCTCGGAGGAATTCTGCGAAAAGCTGCTCTATGACGAGCGCGTCGCGGTGGTCCCCGGCACTGCGTTCGGCGACTCCGGCGAGGGCTTTGTGCGCGTTTCCTATTCGTATTCCATCAAGCATATCACGGAAGCGCTTTCGCGCATCAATCATTTTATCAAGCGGTTTGAGTCTTGAGCGGAATGGGACATACACAGCAGGAGCGCAGGAGGGTTTGCCTTTCCGCCTGTGATACATATGATTTTGAAGCGGTGCGGGCGGTCCTGCGGGAACAGTTCGATGCGCTCCATGTGGAAGAACTGCTGTTTCCCGGCTGCCGGGTAGTCATCAAGCCGAACCTGGTGCTCCGTTCCAAACCGGAGGAGGGGGCAATTACCCATCCGGCGGTGGTTGCCGCCGTGGCGGCAGAGCTGCTGGAACGCGGCGCAGGCAGCGTGACGGTGGCGGAAAGCCCCGGCGGGCCGTACACCCCGCCGCTTCTGCGTGCAATTTACGATGCGGGCGGCTATACGGAGTTTGCCAAAACATGCGGCTTCTCTTTGAACACGGACTGTTCCCATGCGCCGCTCGAAGTGCCGGCGGGAAAGCGCTCAAAGCTGTTTGACATCATCCAGCCGGTTTTACAGGCGGATGTGCTGGTGGATGTGGCCAAGCTGAAAACGCACGGGATGATGGGCCTGAGCGCAGCGGTGAAAAATCTGTTTGGCTGCGTGCCGGGACTGATGAAGCCGGAACTGCACTGCCGCTTCCCGGATAAGGCGGCGTTTGCGGAAATGCTGGTGGACCTCTGCTGCGCGCTGAAACCGGCGCTCTGTGTGGTGGACGGCATTGTCGGGATGGAGGGCAACGGCCCCACCGGCGGAACGCCGCGGCCGGTCGGCGCATTGGCCGCCTCGCGCGATCCGTTTGCAGTGGATGTGGTCTGCGCGGCGTTGATTCGTCAGGACCCTGCCCGTGTGCCGTATCTCAGGGCGGGAATGGCGCGGGGCGTGTGCCCGGAACATCTGGAGGCGCTGGAACTCTGGGGCGCGCCGGTGGAAACGCTGGCTGTGCGGGATTTTGTACAGCCGGAGTCCTGCAGCGTCGATTTCCTCGACTGGCTTCCCGGCTTTCTGCGGCCTTTGGCGGAGAAAATTGCCACGCCGGTCCCGCGCATCCGCACAGATCACTGCGTGGGATGCGGCAAATGTGCGGAAAGCTGTCCACAGCATACCATTCATATGGAAAGCGGACACGCGGTGATTCAATACCATGACTGCATCCGCTGCTATTGCTGCCACGAGATGTGCCCCAAGCATGTGATCGACATCAAACGTTTCCGGCTGTTCCGTTTGTGAGTGAATTTTGGACAATTTAAATGAACGGCTGGGGCTGTTGTGCAGGAGCACGGCGGTCCCGGTTTTGTTTTTGGGGGATTTTTTATGCAGATTCAGGCGTATGCTAAGATCAACCTGGCGCTCGATATCATTGGAAAGCGCGCGGACGGCTACCATCTTCTGGATATGGCGATGCATACCATCTCGCTGTGCGACGTCCTCACGCTCGAGCGGGGAAGGCCGGGGTTGGAGGTCGCCTGCGGCAGGGCGGACGTGCCCTGCGGGGAGGAAAACACGGTGTACCGCGCGGCGAAAGTGTTCTTTGAAAGGATTGGCAAAGCGCCGGACGTGTCCATCGCCATCAGGAAACAGATTCCCTCGCAGGCGGGCCTGGCGGGCGGGAGTGCGGACGCGGCTGCTGCGCTGCACGCACTCAACCGGCTATACCATGCGGGATTGCCCGTGGACGAGCTGTGCAAAATTGGCCTGACGGTGGGGGCGGACGTCCCCTTCTGCGTGCGCGGCGGGTCCGCGCGGGTGCAGGGCATTGGGGAAGTGCTACAAGCCGCGCCGCTGCTCCCGGAGTGCCGGTTGGTGGTCTGCAAACCGCAGATCGGCGTGGATACCAAGGCGGCTTACCGGGCGGCGGATACGCGGGGCGGCTGCTCTGGCGCCGCCCATACGCCGGCGGTTTTGGATGCGCTCGCCAAAGGGAGCCTTTCCGAAATCGCCGGGGCGCTCGGGAATGCGTTCGAAGATATTTTGTGTTTGCCGGAGGTCGAAACCATTCGGGAACAGATGCGCCTGAACGGGGCGCTGGGTGCGTGCATGACGGGCAGCGGCTCGGCCGTCTATGGCCTGTTCGATGATGCGGCCTCTGCCGCCGCCTGCTGGCAGCAGCTGCGGCTGCCATATCCAGAGACATTTTTGTGCGAACCGGTGGACGTCCCGTGCGCCTTTTTGGAGTAGGGAGAGCGTTTCCTGGGGCGCTGGGTAGGCGGTTTATGCGCCCGGGCAGGCCCGATGCGGATGGCTTCCCTGCATGTACGAAAGCGGCTGGACGGCAAAAGATGAGAAAATATAAAAATTCCCTGTACCGGACGTTCTGTTCCGGTACAGGGAATTTGCTGTTTAAGATCGATTTTATACCTGAATGTTCTCAATAGAGCCCGGTTTGGAATGCGCCGGTACAGGAACCGTCAGGACATCAATACCGCAAAGGATACCACAAAATTAAGCACCCAAATAATGACGCCAAGAACAAGGCCGATGATCCCCGTCACAAATCCGGCGGTTGCCAGCCCTTTGGCCGTGCTCTGCCGGCCGATCTTTCCGGTGGAAATGCCGACAATTCCCAGAATGATGCCAACCAACGGGATGTACAGTGCGCCGATAATGCTGAGGATTCCCGTAACAATGGAGACGGTCGCTTTGCTGGTGGGATTATGTACCGCGACGGGAACCGCTGCCTGCGCGGCGGGGATGGCCCCTGTGCCGTCCGCGGCCTGCACATTGGCAGAAGCGTCGACGTTTTGCGTGAGCAGCTGGACGAGGCTCTGCACGCGGCTGTTCAGCGTGCTTTTTGGAACCGCGCAGAAAAAGCCGGTCAGACCCTGCTCTCCGAAGTATTTAATCCACGCTTCCAAATGTACCTGCCCCTGCCCATACTGCAGTTTGATAAACTGCGGCGCAGTGACGGCGCCCACGCCCTTCTTCCAGACCTCTTCGCCCTTATAAGTGGTTTTGGTAAAGCCCTCTTTGGTGAGAAAGTCCTCTGCAATAAACTGGATCATGTCGTCGGGTTTGTTGATGGTATAATCCGCTACATATCTGGACATTGTTTTCCCTCCTTGCTTAATATTGGAATTATAATTGATTGGGTAGGATTTGTCAAACCAACAATTGATCTTTTTGCACAGATCCTATATGACAGAAGCCTCTAAAAGGTTCCGTTGGGAAAGGGCGGGAGCAGGATATAAAA
>DBFXIC010000538.1:0-5553 GCA_048455095.1 Anaeromassilibacillus sp. | reverse complement strand
GTAGAGGCAAAAATACCGGCCTTATGGAGGCGGAAAAAGCAGCAGGCCGAGACCGGCCTGCTGCTTTTTCCGCCTACAAACAACCAACGCACGGCATTTACCGCCCTGGCATCTCGAATCCCTCCAGCGCCCGGTTGAGATATGCGTTGAAGGGCTGCATCTTTGTGAAGACATCCGCCGCGAAGGGGATGAAATCCGGACTGCAAATCTGTTCGTCTGATAAAGGGTACTCCAGATACCAGCTCTTGTTTTTCAAATACTGCGCCTGCGGGTGTGAGGCATCATATCCGCGCGGGACGTTTTTCAAAGCGGTCCCGCCCACGGTAAAATGGGCCGCAAAGTCGGGAGAAGAAAGAATCTGCTGCCACTCCTCGCCGTGGTGAACCAGGAAATCCCGCACCATTGCGGTGGCATTCTGGAACATATCCGCAAATAAACCGCCGCCAAGGAACGACCGGTTGCCAGGGCGGATCAAAAGGTAATAGCCCACGGGGATCGGCAGCTTCCCCTTTGGGGCGATATGTGCGCGAAAGCAGGGATTATAGGGCGATTTATCGTGGCTGAAGCGTGTGTCGCGCTGGAGCTTGAAGGTCAGCTCTTTTGGCGGTACAAGAGGAATGTGATCGTCGGTTTTGCGCAATTCCGTCATCAGGCTGTCGAGCAGCGATTCAAACGCCTGGACCGCGCCCTGATAAAACGCCTTGTTCTCGTGGAACCACGCCCGGTTGTTGTTCTGCTCCAACTGGGAACAGTACGTCAAAATGACCTCCCTGTTCATTCCATTTCCCCCTGCCCATGCAGCACCGCCTGAAAACTGCGGGAGGCCATCATCTCCCGGATCTGGGCAGTGACGGTCTCCGGGGAACGGTACGCCGGCATACCGGCGAAAACCTGAGAAAGGTTGTCGAGCTGCTCCATCGCGTCGGTACAGGCCGTCAGTTCTTCGTACCCGCACGTCTCCATCTCCTGAAAGGCAAGATGCGCGGGGTTCAGCCTTTGGGTCATCACAGCATAGTCCACCCGGCGTTTGCAGGAGCAAATGCCCGTACCGGATAGTCCGCAGTATTGCGCCAGAAACGCGCCGACTTTTTTGCGGATGCGGGAGAGCCTCTGGCGGTAGGCCTCTGGAGACAGGTCCAGAATCTCCGCCGCAATGCGGCTGTCCAGGCGGAACATCGTGCCAAGAATGTAGATAGCGCGGTTCTCCGCGTCGGGGACCAGGCCGAGCATCCGCAGGGACAGGTTGAACACCATGTCCTGCACGCTGGACAGGATGGTTTCCAGCGCAGCCTTGTCGCCTCCCGCTGCCTGTTCGACCGTCTGTAATTCATTTTTCAATTTCATGTTATTGACACCTCCTAATCAGTTAGACAGAAAAAGAGAAAGCGTGTGACAAAAAAGGTCCTTTTTGTAGGAATATAAATGCTCCCCACCGCAGAATCTTCCGCAGTGGGGAGCATCCATGATTAAACAGCCGATAGGTCAGCCGTTAGGCCTTTTGCGCCTCTGTGGCGCTGTTGTTCTTTTTCACGCTGATCCGATGGAGGATAAACAGCACCGCAACCAGACAGACAAGACCGCTGAGCAGCGTCAACCAGACATTCGCGCCGCTGAGGCCCGCCACCAGATAGCCCACGAAGCAGCAGCCTGCAACCGCGATGCAGTACGGTAGCTGTGTAGATACGTGCTGGATGTGGTTGCATCCGGCGCCTGTGGAGGAGAGGATGGTCGTGTCGGAGATCGGTGAGCAGTGATCGCCAAAAACGCTGCCCGCCAGCGTAGCGGAGAGCGTGACAACCAGCAGCTGCGGCGCGATGGCGACGCAGGTCGGCACCACGATCGGGATGAGAATGCCGAACGTACCCCAGGCGGTACCCATGGCAAAGCTGAGCAGCGCAGCCACCACAAAGACGATCGCGGGCAGCAAGGCTGCGGGCAGAGCGCTTCCGGCCAGCATGTCCTTGACGAAGTCGCCGGTCATCAGCAGATCGCGGCACACACCGCTGATCGTCCAGGCCAGCGTCAGGATGATGAACGCGGGAACCATGGACTCCACGCCCACGGTGATACCTTCCATGAAATCGCGGAAGGAAACGACCTTGCGCGGGACAAACAAAAGGAATGCCACGACCAAAGCCGCAAAGCCGCCCAGCACAAGCGCTTCGGCGGCTGTGCAGTTGCCGAACGCCGCGCCGATGGAGTGGTAGGCCGGGTCGTCGCCCCAAAAGCCGCCGTTGTAGAGCATGGCCAGGATGGAGAACACGATCAAAGCGAAGATCGGGATCAGCATATCGAATACGCGGCCCTTCGGGTTTTCAGGCAGCTTTTCGCCATCCGCAGGCTGGTCGATCGCACCCAGGTTGCCCTTTTGTGCTTCCGCCTCGGCCTTCTGCATGGGACCAAACTCAAGGTTGACAAAGCAGAGCAGGAATACCATCACAATGCTCAGGATGGCATAGAGGTTGTACGGGATGGTCGCCACAAAGGCGGCCAGATCGCTTTCAAACTCGCCGGTGATCGCCAGATTGGAGCCGACCGCAGCGGCCCAGCTGGAAATCGGGGCGATGATGCATACGGGCGCGGCGGTCGCGTCGATGATGTACGCGAGCTTCGCCCGGGAAATTTTATACTTGTCGGTGACCGGCTTCATGACGGTGCCGACGGTCAGGCAGTTGAAATAGTCGTCGATAAAGATCAGGGAGCCGAGCACGCCCGTAGCAAGCATGGCGGTCTTTTTCGACTTGAGCTTGCCGCTGGCCCAGCGTCCGTATGCCTGGGAACCGCCCGCCAGATTGACCACGGCCACCAGTGCGCCAAGCAGTGCGAGGAACAAAATGATGTTGATGTCCACACGGTTTGCCATCAGCCGGAAGGTGTAGTCCACCGTGCCGACGATCGGATTTGCGCCGGTCATGCAGGAGTAGATCAGCGTGCCGGACAGGATGCCGATGATCAGCGAGGAGATGACCTCCTTGGTGATCAATGCCAAAGCGATGGCGATGATGGGTGGGATGATCGAAAGCCACCCTGCGTAAATTGGGTCCATAAGAAAACTCCCCCTCAATTTTGTTCGCCGGTCTCGCGCACAATGCGCGAGGCGCAGGCTCTTTTTTCTATTTTAATGGAATGTTCATAGGGAAGTCAATAAAAATTCATATTTTCTACACGAAATATGGGAAGTTTTCCGGTAAATTATCGAAAAACATCCGCCGAAGAACAAAAAAGACGCCGGAATGCCGGCGTCTTACATTTAAAACTGCTTTTCCAATTCCTTCATTTTCTGACGAAAGATGGCTTTGGTTTCCTCTTCGCTGTATGCAAGATCGCTTTCATCGATATGGGAGAACAGGTCCTCAAAACAGTTCGAAAGCGATTTTTCGTACAGGAACAGATGGGTAAACTGATCGGGCGCGCGCTCGTAGATAAAGGCGATATGTCCATCCCAAAAATCGATCACCTCCAGGCGGACCGACAGACGAACCAGGCCATTGTGCAGCATACGCTGCACCACATGGGAGCACTCGCTCTCACAGCAGCGGCGCAACAGTTCCCAGCGGTCCCGCGGTTCCAACGGCGCATAGGCAGATGCCGGGAACTGCCAGAGACGCCCTGTTTGGCAAAAGCGGTCCAACCCCGCCTCGGTGAAATAGCTCACATAAGGATACTTGTGCGGGGGAATCAGCCGCTTTTGAGCGACAAAATCGAGGAAAGACTGGATCAGTTCCTCACGATGCGGGATATCATACACATACTTTTCCAACATTTCGCGGTCTGCCAGATTGGAGAAGCAGGGTTCGCAGCAGCAGTCCCAGCGCGGCGGCGCCGTACGGCTTTGGATATCGCGATAAAAATGGATATTTTCAAAAGCGGTCCCCATATTGGAGATCATGAGCTGAGAGCGCCCGCAGGCATCCTCAAACAGCTTGTGAAAAAAGTCCACATAGGCACTTCCCCGCAGGCAGACCGCATATTTTCGGTCGTAAGAGAGCTGGAGTGCGCATTCGCTGGTCACGATCAGATAGGGGAGGGAATTGCTGTTTTTAAAATGCGACGTGATACTGTCATAGTAATAGTACGGTTTGTAATCGTAATTGGAAAACATCAGCTCCACCACCGCGCGCAGACAATCCAGATTGTAGCGGTTATCCCCTTCGGGCGTTTCGCTTTCCAAACAGATTACATGCTGGATGGCGCAGGAACGTCCCAACGTCAAAGAGGACAGCGTATGCACCAGAAAATCGTATTCGGGTTGGGCGATGATCTGAATTTTTCCGTTGGGCCGCGCGGCCTCCGCAACGACCGCCGCCTGGACCAGGTTGTTGACAGACAGGATTCCTCTGCACACTTCCGCGCCCTCAGGCGGAAGGGGCGGAGGATCTGGAAGCGGCAGAGGCTTCACCGTCTGGACGTCCTCATACTGGCCGAACGCATTTAAAAATTCGATTGTATTGCGCCTGCGCAAATAGCTTTCCTCGCCCATACGCGAAATATCGTATGCGGCGCGCAATTCCCGTGTCTGCGCAGGACTGAGCCGAAGGGCCTCCATCAGGCGGCCCAACACCTCCATATTGGCAGGCATCCGTTCCCCATTGATGAATTTGTACAGGCTGGAACGGTCGATATTGCTGTTTTTTGCCAGGCTGTACATTGTAATCTGCCCCTTATCCATCCGCGACTGAACAAGGGCGTGCAGTTTATCTGAGAAAACCGACATTTTTTCTATCCTCCCAAGTCCCTGCCCCCGTTAAACAGCGTTCGCAATCCTCCGTGAGAATCCTAAAAATAGAGCAAATTGACTTATGTCAAGTATAGCAGAATAAAAATTGCTTTGGTAGCGTATTTTTCTTACAAATTTTGGTAAGATATTGTGGAATGCTTTTACAACTATGTATAGCAATCCTTACAAAAAGGCTCCCAATATGATACGATTATTTGCTTTTTCTTTCGCTTTGCGCTATGATAGGGAAAATCCGAACCGCTCCCTTTTGGGGGACGGACATTGCTGTTTAGAAATTGGAACAGGCAAGCAGAAAGACCCGCCGGTTTTCCTTCGTTTAAAAAAGTATGTATGTTAATGAAATCTCGTGATTTGTATCAAGCCTGCTTCCTTCATTTGTAAACAAGCCCATTGGAAAAAGGAGAGTTACATTGTTGAAAAAGAAGAAAAAGTTCCTTTTGAATATCCTTTTGACGCTCGGTGTGCTGGTGTGGATCGTTGCAGCGAGCCCCAATCTGAATCCCATCTATGCCGACGGCGCGTTTCGCTGGTGCGTGATCTTCACCTGCTACGTCGTGTTGAATTTCCTGCTGGGGTTTGGCGGCATCACCGTGGAGCAAAACGCCGTGGGCGTGCCCTCGGTGCATGTGGACCGCAATGCGCGCGGCGCAAAGGCGGGCTTCCGGCTTTTGGCCGTGTGCTGGGGCGTATTTGTGCTGGTGTGCCTCGCCTCGACGGTGATCGTCAACTACGGCGCGTATCGCGACCAGTTCGGCACGCCGGAGAAGGCCGCGTTCACGGATTCCGTACAGCCGATCGCACAGGACCAGCTCCCC
>DBFXIC010000537.1:0-3641 GCA_048455095.1 Anaeromassilibacillus sp. | reverse complement strand
GAAAAACATTGCTGAACTGCACTTTGATCACCAAGTATGGACTGATCCCGTTCTACCTGATCGACGGTATCAGTTCACGAGAGTGCATTGAAAACTGGCTTCAATGCGCAGTAGTTGCGAGGAATGTTGCGGCACATGGAGGAAGATTTTATAACCGAGTTGGATTAAATCCCGCTGTAAAACTGTCCCCAAAACATCAAAAGGAATTTTCAGGAACTCGTCCTTTTGGCTACGTTTATGCGATTTACAAACTATTGCCGGAAGACAGAAAACTTTCAATGCTGAATGATATAAGTAAACTTTTCAGAAAGCATCCTTTTGCACTTCCTAAGCATCTAGGATTCCCTGAAAATTGGCAAGAGCTAATCATCGAATAAAAAAAGCCCCCGGCCAGGAGGAATCCTGAACCGGGGGCTTTGTTCATCCGTTTAACAGGTCATACAACTGCATCGCCTGATACTGGCTGTATCCGGCATCTACGAGGGCGGCAATTTTATTTTTCTTCGCGCTGCCGCTTATAGTCCTGTCCGTACCGGGGACTTTATCCCCGGTCACATCCTTGATAATTGCATGCGCAAACAGGATTTCCGCCCAGTTTGCATACTGGGTTCCATCCAGCGCGCTTGCCTCCTCCATACGTTTTTCCGTGGTCCTGCTTAAATCCGCGCCGAACAGCTCATTTTCAGCAACATCCTTTGCCATAGAATACGCATTATCCAGTACCGACACTTTTTGCTCATCCGTCAAGTTATCAAACTTGGGCACCAGATATTCCGCAATATTATAGGACATCTGCCCCATTTCCCGTTGATAATCGCTGTATTCCCTGTTGGTAAGGCTTTTGCTTTCGCCGTCTACCGTAACACTCCATCCGGCTTTGCGGGGAAATACCTTGTTATTCCCGGTATCCTGAAACAGCTCCAGAATCACATTGTCGATAGGAGATTCATTTGCATTCCCCAACGTTCCGGGGCTTACGAATTGTGCAAACGCCGCTTCACCTGTGCTGTTCTGCCGCGTGATCGGTCTGCCCCAAGTGTCATATGCCGCAGGCAGTGATTTTGATGCGCCGGGAATTTTTGCCTGTATTTCTCCAAACAGAGTGCCGAGCCAGTCTCCTTTGCTGTATGTTTGGCGCTGTACGGGGTCCACAGTGCGTGCCGTTGCCCCAACTGTAGATGGAATAAAACTTCCCGGAATTTCCTGCACCAATTCCGCAACACCGCCGGGCAGGCCCTCATAGCTTGAAAACAAATCTTCGATGGATTTAACAGGCGATGCTTCTATCCAGGTGTTCAACGCAGTTTTTCCAGCTGTAACCGAAGCGTCGGCAAAGCTGGCGTTAGGGTTCTTCTCCAGTTCGGCCATGATCGCTGCCCCCATCATCAGGCCGCTGGCTGCGGGCTGTGCCCAATCCACCGTGTAGTATTTATCTCCAACATGTACAGCATTCGGCTTAAACCCTTGCGTCCGCATAAATGCAGCCTCGTCCTTATCGTCGCTTTCAGGCCCTGTAAGAATCCCGGCTTTGAAAAGCTGTGCGCCTAACACCATCAGCCCTGTTCCGGTAAGACCCTTTGAAATGTCGTCAATGAACTGCGCGGCATCCGTCTGGCCTTTCACGTGTTTTGCGGCGGCGGAAATCAATCCCGCAGGGCTGTAATCCGCAATGCGCATTGCAATGTTGGCCGGGGTTTTTGTAAACGTAAGCAGAAAGTTCCCCATCCCGCCCACGCGGTTTGTTGAACGTTTTATAGACGAAAGCATTTCCGTCAACGCATTGTCATCTTTAAACGTTGCCTTCATTGCTTCGTCCAGCGCTGTTGTAATGGCCTCCGGGGGGACGTCGTTCACGCTTTTTATCCCACGTGCTTCAATGTAGCTTGCAAGGCGGTCTCTGAAAAACTTGTCCACAAAACCCGCGTCGCCAAGCTCAAGCAAACCATAAGTAAGCTGCCGCGTATTTTCCAGTATTCCCTTTTCGCTCGTCATGCCGGAAAACAAGTCCTGTTGCGCCGTTTTTTGAGATACTTTGTTCAGCTCATATGCTGTTTTGTCTACGAGCTGCGAAAGCCAATCGCTTTTAATTTCCCCCTTGAATATTGTTTTGTCCCGAGCGTATTGGTTCAGGTCGTTCAATGCGTTTTGCCCTTTTGCGCCCGCACCCTGTCCCTGAAATTCATAATATTTTGTATCACCCGAAAGCACACTCCGCATATTGTCGGCAACCTGAGATGCCAGCGTTTTGCTTTCCTTGGATACATGCAGCGCCTGCGTGGGTGTAAAATCAGGGTTTATCCGATGAGTGATGTCCTGAATCAGCGCGGATACTTTCCCGGAGGCTCCCTGTACAGGCATCATCGCGGCGTTCGCCAATGTATTTCGCACCATTGTGCGCGGATTCAACAGCATCCCAATACGGCGCAGTTCCAGCAACTTTTCATATACCGTAGCGGGATATTCCTTACTGATACGCTTGCCGACATTCTCCATTGCGGTCTCCACCGCCTGCGTGTCGCCGGGGTCAATGTTCTTGAATGCGTCTATCTCCGCATCCGTCAGTTCAAAGTCGTTCCACTTCCTGCCAAACTTCTTTGCACCAGCGGCGTTCATCGTGTCTACCTGCCGCTGGATATACTGCAACGCGGTCATGGGGTCCGCCTTTGTCAGCGCGATCACCGCCGCCTGCGAAAACTGGCCGCTGCGGGTAAGCGCAGCAGACATATGGCTTGGCATTCTGGATAAAAATGAAAACCGTGCCGATCTGCTGGTGCTTCCACCTCAGCCAGCATCACACAAGCGCAATTTTACCGCATCCGAAAAGATGATTTTGGAAGCCAACAGCAGCGACGATACTGTAAAAATTATTTTGATTTATCTGTATACCGGAATGCGTTTGGGCGAGCTGCTGAAATGTAAAAGAAGCGATGTGGATATCGACGGACGCGTCATCATTGGCGGGAGCAAGACGAAGGCCGGTAGAGAAAGGCGTATCCCAATTATCGAAAAATGCCTGCCGCTAATCCAGCATTTCTACTTGCGCGGCGGCGTTTATCTCATCGAAGAAAACCACAAACCAATCACCGAAGAAACTTTTCGGAGGGGAAGGTTTTATCCTAAACTTGCCGAACTCGGTATCCGATATCAAGATGCGGATGGCAAAAACATCCTGACGCCACATCGCACCCGGCATACCATGGCTGCAGATGCCATCAAATCGGAAGTTGACCCTGTTGCTCTCTCTAAAGTGCTTGGGCACGCAAAATTTTCCGTTACCGTTGATAAATATGCTGACGATTTGGACAGTGATTTTCTGAAGGACGAAATAGAAAAAATCAGTGGTTAAATCCCAAAAGTGGTAGTTTATGTGGTAGTTTATGAGCTTTTAACCACTCTGAACAGCAAAAATGCGCAGCATTTGTCCATGGTTTTCGCGCGTTTAAAAACAACAAAAAACCCTGAAAAATGGCGGTTCAAAGCCAAATTTCAGGGTTTTCTGTTGGAGCTGTTAATGCGATTCGAACGCACGACCTCATCCTTACCAAGGATGTGCTCTGCCGACTGAGCTATAACAGCAAATGGCGACCCGGATGAGGCTCGAACTCACGACCTCTAGCGTGACAGGCTAGCGTTCTAACCAA
>DBFXIC010000536.1:0-3741 GCA_048455095.1 Anaeromassilibacillus sp. | reverse complement strand
GTATAACTTTGTGTTCCATGGAGACTTCCGCAGAGGCACGCCGTGGAAATTTCAGGGAAGTCAACCCATACTCGGACATTTTTTCCAATTTCCAAGACCGGCCGCAATCAGCTTCAGGCCGCTTAATGTGCTCACTTCGCGCCCTTCTTTTTCCTCACCAGTATTAAAATAGATAGAGTTCAGATTGTACACCGCCACTTTGCCAGTGTCCATCACTGTTTTAATATTTCTCAGCACGGTATTGATATCAGGGCCGCCCATTTCAATGGTAAAATGATCTGGAACATACCGTCCATGCAAAATGTCTGCGTCCACATGCAGATAAAGCACATCCACACGCTTTGCCAGCTCTTCCACCGCGTCCTTCCATTGATCTGCATCGCAAAACGCCTGAGTATCCAGTACTTTTACACCCAAACGGTTCAGATTGGCGATTTCTCCCTGGTCAACATCCCTTGCGTCGCTGAGCAACACATCCGTGTCGCGATAGGGAACCTCAATTCCCACAAACCGGCGCCAATCTTCGAAGCACAGCCCCAACACAGTGGCCAGTGGCATGCCGCCCAACATTCCGGATTCGGTGCTTTCGGGCGTATTGATGTCTCCATGTGCGTCCAGGTATATAATACCCACTTTTGTCTCAGGTCCAAAGGCTCTCTGAATCCCTCCGGCCACCGGCACGCCGTACATGCAATAGCCGCCGGTCAGGAGAACGCTTTTCCCCTCCATCAGCCCTGCGTACACCGCGTCGGAAACGCTTCTCGACAGTGTTTCATACACGCGCTCTCCGTCTTTCGGCGCATATTGAATTTCATCAATTGTGACAGGAACATTCGCCTTATGATAAATTCCACACAAATGGTAGTCATTCAGTTCCCGTGGTTCTGTACTATGTTGCAGGTCGGATTGAATTCCCGCTTCTTTGTTGTTGACGTCCAATCCCCAGCCAATATCTCCATAGGGAATTTCAATCACTTTGAGTGCTTCTACATTTTTTGTGTTCATTTCAAGACTCCTTTCCGCACAAGATTTTAGGAATGCAATGATAAACTTGCACGCGGCGGTCTGCACCGCGCGCAAGTTAAAAGCTAAAAAATTAGTGCATGTCTTCGTCTGCTGCAGGTTCTCCCGATTTCACAATCGACTGGGGATATTTATAACGCATGTACGCATATACCGGCAATCCAACCAGCAGGAACAAGAAGCCCCACATAACGGATTCATAGCCCGTTCCATAAATGGCATACAGAAGGTATACGAACGCCAGCAGCGGAAGCGCACATTTTTTGATGTAACGCCAGGGAGTGACCTTACCGCCCATATCCCGCAGCAACATGATATCCGAAAGCACCGTGGCAATAAAGCAGATGATGGTCGACATGGTCGAAATTAGGATGATGAACAGATAGGCGCCTGCCAGGCCTTTCGTATAGTTGGCAATGATCAGCAGGCTGCCAAAGATTCCTTCAATGATGAGCGCAGTGATCGGGGTGTTGTATTTGGGATGCAGTTTTGCAAAGATCGGCGGGAAGATCTTCTGTTCGCCCATGCCGTAAGAGAACTGCGCCGCAGCAAGCAGGGTGCCGCTTGCGCAACCGTAAATGGAGAACATAATGAAGATCGACATGACATAACTCCACACATTGCTGCCCGTGCAATACTGAAGAATTTCAGCGAACGGAGCACTTGTGCCAGCCAGCATTTCCTGATCCATGACGCCATACGCCATAAAAATGACCAGAATATAGACAATCGTCACAAACAGGATGGACAAAATGGTACCACGTTTGATGTTCTTCTCCGGATCCTTGACAACCCCCGCAGACTGCGCGATGGTGTCAAAGCCCATGAAACACCACATGGTGATGGCAAGGCCGGCGGGAATGGTGGCAAACTGATTTGTGCCGTCCTGTACCACAGCAGGATTTACGGTGGGCAAATTGGCAAAATCGAATTTGGTCGCCGCAATCAGCACGAACAGAATGATGGGGATGACCTTTACCACGGTGGTAATGATATTGAACGCACTAGCGCCCTTGACACCGCGAATGTTGATGAGAACGATGAGCCAATAAAGGAGCAGGCACACAATCAGCGCCGCCATATTATTGACCAGCAGAACCGGGAAAAATACGCCTAAGTAAGCCACCATGCCGACTACCAGACCCGCGATGGAGCTGGGGCCCGCAAACCAGTTGTACCAGCCTACCAAGAACGCCGCAAAACTCCCTTCGGCCTTTTTCACGTACACAATGGTGCCGCCGCTCAACGGCATTTTTTGCGAAAGATTCGCAAAACTAAACGCGACGATGATACAACCAAATGCAGACACTACAAATGCGATCAGAGATGCCAAAGGCGTGCTTGCCGCAGCAAGGTTCTGCGGGATAAAGAACAGACCAGAACCAATGGTATTTCCAACTCCCATTGCAATGACGCCCAACAAACCCATTTGACGCTGCAAAGACTGTTTCTTTTCGGCAGGAGAAATTACATGATTATCCAACTCTTAACGCCTCTCTTTCCTTTCTGTGTGAACATCGTCTTGATACAAATTTTCAAACGCTTCGGCTTCCACCTCCATCCTTGGATCCATCTATGCAAAGAAAAATGATCATACTGTTATGAAAAGCAACGCTGTTTTACCAAAAAAAAGAAACCGGTTCCTCTTTTTGGTAAAATTGTGAGCACAAAATATTCTTTTGCACTTTCAAATATGCAGTTCCCATACATTAGATATAAATATGATGCAAACAAATATAAAAAGCGGCTCAGTTATTGGAACCGGTTCCTCTTTTTGAGGAAAGAAATGCCCCGTTTTGCCTCAGGGGCATCGGCTTTGTATTGAAAACGCTCACTCGCTCCAACGTTCTGAACCGCGCAGCATCAAGCTTGCGGAAATGATATGTTCTCTGCGGGGCAAGTCGGGTTGAGCGATCCGGTCCATGAGCATATGCATTGCCATTCGTCCCATATTGATTGTGTCACGCTCTACATAGCTGAATCCAATGTTCAAAATGTCAAAAGCATCTACATAATCAAATCCAATACAACATATATCCTTTCCGAGTCTCATTTTAACCTCGAAAATCGCCTTTATAAATCCAAGCGAAGTGAGGTTGTTGCTCAAAAAAACTGCCTGTGGCATGTTGCCGGAAGCGATCATCTGTCGCGTAAGTTCGTAGGCCTTTTGGGTTGTAAAATCGCCTTCATAGATGTACGCCGGATCCACAGAAAGCCCGGAATCATAAATGGCCTGCTTAAATCCTCGAAAGCGCTCCCGGCCATGGAACTGGCTCAAATCGCCCGTGATGATGCCGATTTTTTTATGACCGGCCTGGATCAGCGCTTCCGTAGCCTGATAGGCACCTCCAAAATTGTCATAATAAATTCCATCCCATTGGGGATTTTGCACTTTGCGGTCCAACAACAGAATCGGAACGTTCAATCGGTCCAAGGCGGTTTTCAACCTGCGGGCCTCTTTGGGTGAACCATAATCCGCTGTAGGCGTGAGAATCAAGCCACGGACCCGCTGTTCCTGTAACATCCGCAAAGCCTTTTGTTCCTTGCTCTGGTTGTTTTCGGTGTTGCAAAAAATCATTGTCAAGTTATTTTTATCCACCACTTCACTGATTCCGCGCAACACCTCTCCGAAAAAAGTATTATCCGCTTCCGGGATCACCACACCGATGGTCCTGGACTCCTGCTTTGACAAACTTCTCGCCATCGCCGAGGGTAGAT
>DBFXIC010000535.1:0-19883 GCA_048455095.1 Anaeromassilibacillus sp. | reverse complement strand
GAGATTGCCCGTAGGCTCGTCGGCCAGGATCACCGGGGCGTCGGAGGCCAAGGCTCTGGCGATCGCCACCCGTTGCTGTTGGCCGCCGGAAAGCTGCAAGACATTTCTCCGTGCTTCCTCTTGGGTTAAGCCTAAACGTTCCAAAATCGGCATGGTATCTTTCTTGGCTGTCAAAGCTGTGTTTTCAAGGGGGGTCATGTAATCGATCAGATTATAATTCTGGAAAATCAGCGAAATGCGGTTCCGCCGATGGTACTCCAGCCCCTTTTCTGAAATGTCCTCCCCGTCAAACAAAATCGTTCCCTCTGACGGCGAATCAAGGCCCCCCAACAGAGAGAGCAGGGTCGTCTTGCCCGACCCGGAGGGGCCGAGGATCGCAACCATCTTTCCTGTTTCCAATAGGGCGCTGACGCCGGATAGAACCGGATTGCCGGTCTCATAGGCATAGGAGATATTCTTTAATTCCAAGGTTGACATGCTTACTTCCTCCTTAACTCATTTTGGACAGGATCTCCCTTGGCTTCAACCGCATGACCGTGATGGACGAGACCCCAACGGAAACGATGATGACGGCAAATCCAATCAGGTAGAGTTCTGCGAGGTTACCCAACCCCACGGAAACCTGAATGCCGGTATTGGGCGCCGTAAGTGCCTCGTCGCCTCCAACTACAGCCGCACCGCTCGCCTCAATCGCGGTCTTTCCCTGCTGCGGTTCCGCCTGTGCGCTTTGCGCTAAGAGACGGTCGCCGATTTGCCCGGCGATGGCGTTGCTGGTGAAAAAGGAAAGCCCAAAGGCAAGGACGGCGATCAGGAATACCTCCATCAGATACTGTCCAATGATGGCGGATTTTTTGATCCCCACAGAGAGGAAAACGCCAATCTCATGGATGCGGGTCTTTGTCCAGAGCGTGAGAATCAAGGCCAGAATGATGGCGCTGACGGCGATAATGACGGTTAAAAGGATCACGACCAGTTCGTTCAACGCTGTGAGGGGCTGGACGGCTTTCAAATAGGTTTCATTATCCACGTGGACCGCAAAGGCGTCCCAATCGATGGAGGGCAACTCTTTGACTTTAGATATGATCTGTTCCATATTCTGCGGATCGTCTACGGTGACATTGATTGCGCTGAATCCCTGTATCGCTGGGCTGTCCTCTATTTGAATTGCGGTATTCAAATCGGCAAAAATTCGGTTTTGGATTTTGTCGTAGCTCGTGACCATTTCTTCAACGCCTTCGATCTTGCTGGGAGCAAACAGTCCTACAATCTGAATTTTGACCTCTTTCCCCTTTGTGCTTTGCGTAGTGAGGAAGTCCCCGATGTTCAGACCATTCTTTTCCGCCAGATCCTGGCTGATCAGGGCTTTGCAGGTGTCGTCCGCGGTGATATGCCGGCCCCCGGTCAAGGAGAGTGCGCCGGAGGTGAACAGTTCCTGATCCTGTGTTCCCCAAACGCCCAGGACTTTTGTCAGCTTGCGGAAGGCTTCGTCAATAGGGATTTTCCCGGGAAACAGCGATACTTCCTCAAAGGAGGAAAGCACTTCGGTCGATGCGTTGCAGTACTTGATTCCCTCTATCTGCTTGATTTCGTTTACATGACCGGGGGTGAGCTGCTTGGTGGAATACATCAGATAATTCATCGACTGCTTTGCATCGCCGTCGTGCTGCGGCCCATCCACCGGCTCCCTGACCATATAGGGGTTCTCATCCGACCAATCCACGGCGACCTCAAACTTGGCGCCTAAACTCTGCCGCAAATCCGATTGTGCAGCTTCGGCCGCTTTCCAGATGGAAAGCCCGGTGAGGACAAAGGTTGCCATGATCAGCAGAATGACAAAGAGGAGAAAAGTTTTCCCCCTTTTGCGAGTGACGTATAAAAACGCCCGTTTTACAGAACTCATGTTTCTTACTACCTCCATTCGGGTGCTGTGTGTTTGAACGTGTGGTTAGGATAACACTTCGATGTGGAACCAGTATGAAACCTCCGTAGAGGGCAGATGAAAAGCAAAGCCCCCCCCCGGCAAGCGGGGAGCCTTTGCATAAATTTTATCGAAGTTGAATGGTGAAGCGCATTCCATCGGGGTGCTCCATGGGAGTAAAGGCATAGGGGATGTGAAGCATTTTAAAAATGGTATCAACAATATATAAGCCCAGACCGTTTCCGCCGCTGTCCCTGCTCCGTGAGAAGTCGGGCCGGTAAAATGGCTCAAACAGGTGGGGGATTTCCTCGCGGCTGATGGGAATACACTCGTTCTCAATCACCAGAGTATTTCTGTCCAGGCAGACGGAGACCGACTTCCCTTCCTCTGTATAAGCGACCGCGTTTGCAAGGACATTGGAGACGGCTTTGCTAAACTCCTTTACCGGAAGCTCGGCCGGGAAGGATTCGGGCAGCTCCAGGGAAAAGGCAATCTGATGGGCTGCCGCAATCATCTGATAGGGTTCGCAAAGCCCGGTGAGCAAATCAGACAAGTCCGTTTGAACAGGTTCCTCCTGCTGTGCCGCCACGCCGAGCTTCGAGGTATCCAGAATCTCATGGATCATGATGGAAAGCTGTTCCACCATTTCCTTGCACTCCGGAAGGTATGCGGCATAGTCCTGATACTTCCCAACGCCGAGTATCATGTTTTCCAATGTGGCGTTTAAGGCGGTCACGGGCGTTTTGAGCTCATGGGAGGCTGTGCGCAGGAAATCGGCCTTTGACCGTTCCAATTCGCGCACATGCTCCTTTTCACATTCCAAATGTTCAATGGTGGACAGAAGGTCAAAATAGAGGCTGTTGATATTTTTTGCCAGCAAGCCTATTTCATCCTTTGAATGAACCCCGCATCCCGCCGATTTGTCCAGTTTCCTCATCCGCTCCGTCGCGGCAGAGATCTCCTGGATGGGGCCTGAAATTCCTTTGGACAGCAGGAGGGAACAAACCGCCGATATCATCAGAGAACAGCTCAAAGAAATGGGCAGGGCCCTCTGTACGGCTTCAGCGACAATCTTCTCCTTGGCAACGCTGATTGTCAGGCCGTTCGTCTCCTTTCCAGTGGGAGTGAAATCCAACTGCATCCGCGGGGCGAACAAATAGATAAAACCATGTGTGACGACCACGACGAACAGCATAATGCCCAGCATATAGGAAAAAATTTTAGGGAACAATTTTAACCGTTTCATGTTTACACCTCAACCTTATAGCCCACCCCTTTGACTGTAACAATGCAGTCAAGACGGAGCTTCTTGCGCAGGTTCTTGATATAGGTATCCACGGTCCTGTCGATAATCGGGCGGTCGTCGCCCCATAGATCATCAAGAATCTGGGCGCGTGTCAGCACCAGCCCTTTGTGCTCCACCAGAAGCCGGAGCAAATCCAGTTCCTTTGGGGTAATGTCGATTCTCCCATTCGGACCGCTTGCAGTGTAGCCTGAGAAATTGACGGTCACATCGCCGAAGGCCATCGTGTCCAACGGCTTTGTCTGCCCGCTCCGGCGCAGAAGCGCCGTAATCCGCTTTCCCAGCAGGACCATAGAGAAAGGTTTTGTGATATAGTCGTCGGCTTGTTCGTCAAAACTCATGACCTGGGTGTACTCGTCCCCGATTGCAGTAAGCATCAACACAGGAACAGGGCTTGTCCGGCGGATCTCATGCAGTACGGATAACCCCGTAACATGGGGGAGCATAATATCCAAAACAACCAGGTCGATCTTGCCCTGTTTGAAACGTTTCAGGGCCTCTGCGCCATCATAGGCCGGAATGACCTCATGCGCCGCAGACTTCAGGTATTCGCAAATTGCCTCGTTTGTCCGCTTATCATCCTCTACAATCAACAGAGTCGCCATAAAATCACCTCGTGTTTAGCATAACACATCGATGTGGAAACAGTATGAAGAGACCATGAGGGAGAGGCTTTTATTTTGCTTCAATGGGAACCGCACGGTGTTGGCAGGTAATCGCCGCCAACACCGTGCGGTTGCTCTTCACAATTTGGCCAACCGAAAAGCAGAAGGAGGCTTTTATAGCACATTGGTAGGACCCCTCTTAATGGATTGTTTATTCCCTCTGGGGCTTCCTTTCACCCTTTTAATGCCGGGGATGTTAGGATAAAAGCAGAAGGAGGGGAGCATGATGACGTACGTGATGCAATCCATACACAACGTTGGACATCGGGTGGACGCCGCTGTCAGCCATTTTACGCGTATGCATCCCTATCTGTCGTTTGTATGTCTGTTTGTGGGGATGCCGCTGTTGATTCTCTTGGCGGTTTGCGTGCTGACGTCCGTTATTGTCCTGCCGGTCGCGTGGCTTTGCGGATGGATTTGAAAGAAAGTCAAGGGGGATGCAACGGTTCTTTATATAGCCTTTATATCGCCGGATTCTTATTAACACCGTTTTAATCAAAGCGGTGTTAAAATTTTTTTGCAAAGGAGGAAGTGGATATGAATATTCTGGTTGGCTTTGTCGGTGTCTGCGCCGTGCTGCTTTTGATCTACTATGTCTACACGTTGATGAAAGGGGATGAGCGGCAGTGAACGCAGTGATCCAATATGTTCTTTATCTGGCGATTCTCGTGGTACTGGCGGTCCCATTGGGAGCCTATATCAAAAAAGTGATGGACGGGGAAAAGACGTTTCTCTCCAGAATCCTGACGCCTTGTGAGAATGCTGTATACAGGGTGATGCATGTCCAAAAAGACGAGCAGATGAATTGGAAAAAGTACACGGCGAGCGTGCTGCTCTTCTCCGGGGCCGGGCTGGTGTTCCTGTTCCTGCTCCAGCTTTTACAGGGCTTCCTGCCCGGCAACCCACAGGGGCTATCCGGTGTAAAATGGGACCTGGCCTTTAACACGGCTGTGAGCTTTATGACAAATACCAACTGGCAGGCGTACAGCGGCGAATCCACGCTCAGCTATCTGACGCAGGCGCTCGGGCTGACCGTGCAGAACTTTGTCTCGGCCGCTACCGGCATTGCGGTGCTGTTCGCTATGATCCGCGGCTTCATCAAAGTGAAAACAAACGGCCTGGGTAGCTTTTGGGTGGACATGACGAGGATCGTCGTCCACATTTTGATTCCGCTCAACCTGGTCATCGCGCTCTGCCTGGTCAGTGGCGGCGTGATCCAGAACCTGAAGGGGGCGGAGACGGTTTCCCTGGTGGAGCCGGTCGCTGTGAGTGCGGAAGGCGGCATCATTGAAGGAGCGGAGATCGACCTTGTGGCCAATACGGTCAAGGTGGATGGGGAAATTGTCGAAGATGCGGAGATTGTGACGGAGCAATTTGTCCCCATGGGCCCGGCGGCGAGCCAGATTGCCATCAAGCAGTCGGGCACAAACGGCGGCGGCTATATGGGCGTCAATTCGGCGCATCCGCTGGAAAATCCCAATCCTTTCACAAATTTGATTGAGATGATCTCGCTTCTTCTGATCCCGGCGGCGTTGTGCTTCACCTTTGGGAAGAGCGTGAAAAACCGGAAACAGGGCGTTGCCCTCTTTATGGCTATGTTCCTCTGCCTCGTGCTGGCGCTCGGCATTGTTGCGGTCAATGAACAGCTCGCCACACCGCAGCTTGCGCAGAATGGCGCGGTCGATCTCACCATGACCGGCCAGGCGGGCGGCAACATGGAGGGCAAGGAAACCCGCTTTGGGATTGCCACCTCCGCCACGTGGGCCACGTTTACCACAGCGGCCTCCAACGGCTCGGTCAATTCCATGCACGACAGCTACACGCCCCTGGGCGGCATGGTCCCCATGCTGCTGATGCAGTTGGGCGAGGTCATATTCGGCGGCACGGGATGCGGACTCTATGGCTTACTTGCTTTTGCCATCCTGACGGTCTTCATCGCCGGGCTGATGGTGGGCAGGACGCCGGAGTTCCTGGGCAAAAAGATCGAGCCGTACGAGATGAAATGGGCGGTGCTGGTCTGCCTGGCGACGCCGATTGCCATTCTGGTGGGCAGCGGCATTGCTGCGGCGGTCCCGCAGGTTGCTGAAAGTCTTGCCAACGGCGGCGCGCACGGGTTTTCTGAAGTCCTATATGCGTACTCTTCCTGCGGCGGAAACAACGGTTCTGCCTTCGCCGGGTTCAACGCCAACACGGTGTTTTTGAATGTTTCCCTCGGCCTGGTGATGCTGTTCGCGCGCTTCCTGCCGGTGGCCGGTACGCTGGCGATTGCGGGCAGCCTGGCGGGCAAGAAAAAGATCGCCACAACGGCCGGTACGCTTTCCACAACAAACGCCATGTTCGTTTTCCTGCTGATTTTTGTCGTTCTGCTGGTCGGCGCACTCAGCTTCTTCCCAGCGCTTGCACTGGGCCCAATCGCCGAGTTCTTCGGCAGCATTGCATAAGGAGGGGTTACATAATGGATACACAAGCAAAAAACGCTTTTGCCGGGAAAAAGATGATCGGCAGGGCGATCCGGGACTCGTTTGCCAAGCTGGCTCCAAGGACACAGGCAAAAAACCCGGTCATGCTGCTGGTTTATATTTCCGCCATCCTGACAACCGGCCTGTGGGTGGTTTCCCTGTTCGGCCTTAAAGACGCTTCCTCGGGCTTCACCTTCGCCATCGCGGTGATCCTCTGGTTTACGGTGTTGTTCGCCAATTTTGCAGAGGCGATCGCAGAGGGCCGCGGTAAGGCCCAGGCGGATTCCCTGCGCGCGGCCAAGAGAGATGTGGAAGCCCATAAAATCCCCTGTGCCGCACAGAAGGATGATGTCACGGCTGTGCCTTCCGCGTCGCTGAAAAAGGGCGACATTGTGATTGTCAAAGCGGGGGAGCAGATTCCGGCCGACGGCGAGGTGATCGACGGCGCCGCGTCGGTCGATGAGAGTGCCATCACCGGTGAGTCCGCCCCGGTCATCCGCGAGAGCGGCGGAGACCGCAGCGCTGTGACCGGCGGCACAACGGTCCTGTCCGACTGGATCGTCGTGCAGGTCACCAGCGAAGCGGGCGAAAGCTTTTTGGACAAGATGATCGCCATGGTCGAGGGCGCGGCCCGGAAAAAGACGCCGAACGAAATCGCGCTTCAGATTTTTCTGATCGCCCTGTCCATCATTTTTATCCTGGTGACCATGTCCCTCTATACCTACTCGTTGTTTTCGGCCAATCAGGCGGGAATCGAGAATCCGACTTCGGTAACGACATTGGTCGCACTGCTGGTCTGCCTGGCGCCCACCACCATCGGCGCGCTGCTCTCCGCCATCGGCATCGCGGGCATGAGCCGCCTGAACCAGTCCAATGTCCTGGCCATGAGCGGCCGCGCGATCGAAGCAGCCGGGGATGTGGACATTTTAATGCTGGATAAGACCGGGACCATCACCCTCGGCAACCGGCAGGCAGCCGCATTCCTCCCCGTGGACGGGGTCTCTCCGGAGGAACTGGCGGACGCCGCCCAACTTTCCTCCCTGGCGGACGAGACGCCGGAGGGGCGCAGCGTCGTGGTGCTTGCAAAGGAAGCATTCGGCATCCGGGGCAGAAATTTGTCCGATAAGCATATGACCTTTATCCCGTTTACCGCCGCGACGAGGATGAGCGGCGTGGATTTTGACGGCGGCGAAATCCGTAAGGGCGCCGCGGACGCCATGCGCGACTATGTAACGGCGGTGGGCGGCGTTTACAGCAAGGCGTGCGACGAGATTGTCAAGGGCATCTCCAACCAGGGCGGCACGCCCCTGGTGGTGGTCAAGAACCATAAAATCCTCGGTGTGATCCATCTGAAAGACATCATCAAAAAAGGCGTCAAGGAAAAGTTTGCGGACCTGCGGAAGATGGGCATCAAAACCATCATGATCACCGGTGACAATCCCCTGACAGCCGCGGCGATCGCCGCAGAGGCCGGCGTGGACGACTTTCTTGCGGAGGCGACGCCGGAGGGGAAGCTCGAGATGATCCGCGACTTCCAGTCGAAGGGCCACCTGGTCGCCATGACCGGCGACGGGACAAACGACGCCCCGGCGCTGGCGCAGGCAGACGTGGCGGTTGCCATGAACAGCGGCACGCAGGCGGCGAAAGAGGCGGGCAATATGGTGGATCTGGACTCTTCGCCTACCAAGCTGATCGACATTGTGCGCATCGGCAAGCAACTTTTGATGACGCGCGGCAGCCTGACCACGTTCTCGATTGCAAACGACGTGGCGAAATATTTCGCCATCATCCCGGCACTGTTTATGGGCCTGTACCCGGGCCTGGCGGCACTGAATATCATGGGGCTGCATTCCCCGCAGAGCGCGGTCCTCTCCGCGATTATCTACAACGCGCTGATCATCGTCGCGCTGATCCCGCTGGCGCTCAAGGGCGTGAAATACCGCGAGGTATCCGCCGGGAAGCTGCTGTCCCGCAACCTGCTGATATACGGTCTGGGCGGGCTGGCGGCGCCCTTTCTCTTCATCAAGTTGATCGATCTGCTGCTGGTCCTGCTGGGGCTGGTATAAGGAGGAATACTCTATGAAAACGTTAAAAGCGCTTTTACCAAAGGCGGCGATGCTCTTCCTGATCTTCACCGTCGTGTGCGGCGTCGCCTATACCGGCGTGGTTACCGGAATCTCCCAGCTGCTCTTTCCCCATCAGGCAAACGGCAGCATCATCGAGGTCGACGGCAAAAAGTACGGCTGTGAGCTGCTCGGCCAGCAGTTCACGGACGAGGGCCATCTGTGGGGACGAATCATGAATATCGACGTCTCGACCTATAAGGATGAGAACGGGAAGGCGCTCCTGTACGCGGCGCCGTCCAACCTAAGCCCGGCGAGTGGAGAATATGAGACGCTTGTCGCGGAGCGCGTCGAAAAGCTCCGTGCGGCCAACCCTGAAATGGATGAAACAGCGATCCCGGTCGACCTTGTCACCTGCTCCGGCAGCGGCCTGGACCCGGACATTTCGCCCGCGGCGGCGGCGTACCAGGTGGCGCGTGTCGCCAGGGCGCGGGGAATTCCGGAGGAGGAAGTCCGCGGAATCATCCAGTCCTGCACCAGCGGCCGGTTCCTCGGCGTATTGGGGGAAGAGACAGTCAATGTGCTGAAAGTCAACCTGATGTTGGACGGCATTCTAAAATAAGGGAATCCCAAAGGGGGAGTTCTGCGAGAACTCCCTTTTATTTTGTGGGGGTTTGCAGTAGAATCTTTATACAATCTTAATATCAGCACGGGTTTCCTTATACGAATCTTAAGGGGAATCCGGTATACTGGGTGAATGGAGGTGTGGCGCTGTGGTGAGAAGTGACCCTGAAGAACTCCTTCGGCAAATTCAAAAAGAAGAGACGGCAAGCCGCCGCGGGCATTTGAAGATCTTTTTCGGTTATGCGGCCGGCGTCGGCAAGACATACGCCATGCTCAAGGCCGCGCACGCGGCAAAACGGCGGGGCGTGGATATGGTGGTCGGTTATGTGGAGCCCCATGCACGGCCGCAGACGGCGCAGCTTCTGAACGGATTGGAGGTCCTTCCGACCCAAAAGGTCCTGCACGGGAAAATTACCCTGCATGAATTTGACCTGGACGCCGCCGTTGCCAGAAGGCCGCAGTTGATTCTGGTGGATGAGCTGGCACACACCAACGCCGACGGGTGCCGCCATCTAAAGCGGTATCAGGATATTAACGAGCTGCTGGACAATGGGATCGACGTCTATACGACGGTAAATGTCCAGCACATTGAAAGCCTCAATGACATGGTGGCCTCGATCACCGGCGTGCTCGTCCGGGAGCGGATCCCTGATAAGATTTTCGATAAGGCCAACCAGGTGGAGCTGGTGGATATTGAGCCGGAGGAATTGCTCGAGCGTCTGCATGCGGGGCAGATCTACCAGGAAACGCAGGCGAAACAGGCGCTCTCTAATTTTTTTAGCATTGACAACCTGACGGCGCTGCGGGAGATCGCGCTGCGCCGCTGTGCCGACAGGGTCAACAAGCTGACGGATACGGCCCGGGCCCGCACCAACAGCGATTATTATACCGACGAGCACATCCTGGTCTGCCTGTCCCCATCCCCGTCCAACGCCAAGATCATCCGGACCGCCGCACGGATGGCGAGCGCCTTCAAGGGTTCATTTACCGCGCTCTTTGTGGAGACGCCGGATTTTCCCTCGATTACGGAGGAAGACAAAGGCCGCCTGCGGCAGAATATCCGTCTGGCACAGCAGCTCGGCGCAACGATCGAAACGGTGTATGGGGAGGACGTCGCATTTCAGATTTCGGAGTTTTCCCGCCTCTCCGGCGTGTCCAAAATCGTGCTCGGAAGGAGCAGTACCCGCCGGGGCCTGTTGTTCGGCCGTCCTTCCCTGACGGAAAAAATCACACAGCTCTCCCCGAATCTTGATATTTACATCATCCCGGAGCGGGATACGCCGCGCTATCACCCGCACAGGCGGGCGCAGTACCGACCAAAAGCAATTGCTATGGATGTGCTCAAGAGCGCGCTGGCGCTTGCAATTTCCACAGCGATCGGCTGCCTCTTTGATCAAATCGGGTTTACCGAAGCCAATATCATCACCGTGTACATCCTCGGCGTGCTGGTCACGGCGGTGATCACCTCACAGCGGGGGTTCAGCCTGGTCAGCTCGGTCATCAGCGTGCTGCTGTTCAATTTCCTGTTTACGGAGCCGCGCCTGACCTTCAACGCCTATGACGCGGGGTATCCCGCGACATTTTTAATCATGTTTATCGCAGCGTTTTTGACCAGCTCCCTTGCGGTGCAGATCAAACGGCAGGCGCGCCAGTCCGCCGAGACTGCCTACCGGACGAAAATTTTATTCGACACCAACCAGCTGATCGGCGGCGAGAAGGATTCCACCGGTATCATCTCCGTCACCTGCGGCCAACTCAAAAAGCTGCTGAACAAGGACATCCTTTTCTACGGCGTGCAGAATGGCGCGCTGACCACGCCGCAGCTCTTCCTCGTACACAACGGGCACAGTGCCGTGGACTATACCACAGAGCACGAACGCGCCGTCGCATCGTGGGCCTATCACCACAATAAACACGCCGGGGCGACCACCAACACGTTGGGCGATTCCCAGTGCCTGTATCTCTCCGTGCGGGTCGGCAGCGAAGTTTACGGCGTTGTGGGCATCGGACTGGCGGACGCGCCGTTGGATGCGTTTGAAAACAGCATCGTCCTTTCCATCCTGGGGGAATGCGCGCTCGCCCTGAAAAATGAAAAGACGGCAAAGGAACGGGAAGAGGCTGCGCTGCTTGCAAAGAATGAACAACTCCGGGCCAATCTTTTACGCTCCATTTCGCACGACCTGCGTACCCCGCTGACCTCGATTTCCGGCAACGCCGGCATCCTGCTTTCCAGCGAGGAAAGCATCGGCAAAGAGAAGCGCAGGCAGCTTTATACGGATATTTACGACGATGCACTGTGGCTGATCAACCTGGTGGAGAATTTGCTCTCCGTCACCCGCATTGAGGACGGCACCATGCAGCTCCATCTGACGACGGAGCTGCTGGATGAGGTAATCGCGGAGGCGCTGCGCCACACGGACCGGAAAAAGAGCGAGCACCATATCCAGGTGAAATCCGCCGATGCCTTTGTATTGGTCAAGGCGGACGCAAAGCTCATCATGCAGGTGGTCATCAACTTGGTGGACAATGCGATCAAATATACGCCGCAGGGGTCGGACATCATCATCGAGACAAAGGTGGACGGCGCACAGGCGGTCGTGACGGTATCCGACAACGGCGGCGGGATTTCCGACGAGGCCAAGAAGCATATCTTCGATATGTTCTATACCGCGGAAACCAAAGTCGTGGACAGCCGGCGGAGCCTCGGCCTTGGCCTCTCGCTCTGCAAGTCCATCATCAATGCACACGGCGGGGGGATTTCAGTCTCGGACAACGAACCGCACGGCGCAGTCTTTACATTTACTTTGCCGACAGAGGAGGTAACCCTGCATGAATAAACCGCTGCTGTTGGTGGTGGAGGACGATTCCGCTGTCAGGAATTTAATCACCACCACGTTGGAGACGCACGACTACCGCTTTCAAGCGGTTTCCACCGGGGAAGCGGCTATTTTGGAGGCGGTTTCCCACAATCCGGACGTGATTTTACTGGACCTGGGGCTTCCCGATATGGATGGGATCGAAGTTATCCGGAAAGTCCGGTCGTGGTCCCAGACGCCGATCATTGTCATCAGCGCGAGAAGCGAGGACACAGACAAGATTGAAGCACTGGACAACGGTGCGGATGATTACCTGACCAAACCCTTCTCCGTGGAGGAACTGCTGGCGCGCCTGCGTGTCACATTCCGCAGGCTGAACGCCTCGTTTGGCGAGTCGGCGCAGGATTCCGTATTCGTCAATGGGGAGTTAAAGATCGACTATGCCGCCGGATGCGTGTTTCTGGAGGGTAAGGAGCTGCACCTGACGCCGATCGAATACAAGCTGCTGTGCCTCCTTTCCAAAAACGTCGGCAAGGTGCTGACCCACACCTATATTACCAAGGAAATCTGGGGCAGCGCCTGGGACAACGACGTCGCATCCCTGCGCGTCTTTATGGCGACCCTGCGCAAGAAGATCGAAGCCGACCCGTCGAACCCCCAATACATCCAGACCCACATCGGGGTGGGATACCGGATGCTGAAATTATAACGACAGGGCAAAGGCCCTTTTACCCGGCAAACAAAAGGCAGAAGCAACGGGAGGATCCCGCTGCTTCTGCCTTTATTTATAGGAAAATTTACGCGATGGTTACAACACAGTGGCGCTGCAGTTCCCCGTTCGGAAGGCGGGTATATACGCCTGTGCTGGAGCCGGGAGCACCCACGGCCCAGACGCGGTAGGTATACACATTGCCGGACTGGGAGACAACCTGTGTTTTCAAAACGCTTCCGTTTCCTGCTGTAAAGTTCGGCGCCTGGCCATTCCCATTGACAACGGTCATCTGGAACACGGCCGACTGCCCTCTTTGCAGGGTGAGCGCGCCGGTCACATTGGAGCGGACCTCAGCCTTTGTAGAACCGACAAGGACTCTGCCCGCCGCACCGTAGGTATTGCCGGAGCGCACAGCGGCGTTCGCACCCTTCTTCCTGATGGGTGTTGCCGCCTTGTGTTCCAGGGCGTCCTTTGCCGCGCGGAGCGTGTGGTAGGCTTCTTCCACCTCGGCCTCGGTCGCCTGTGCATTTTGCAGTACGGACAGCGCCGCATTCTGTGCGGAACGCAGTTTATTGGCGCTGGAAACGGTGTAGTCGCTCAAATGGAGCTGCTTCGTCTCTGCCAGCAAGTCCTCCAGGGCATCCTTATTCGGAATCCGGCGGAGAGCCGACATGGCGTTGAGAAGCGCCTCGGCGGCGAGGTCGGCCTCTTCCTGGCCGACGGAAGCGGCATCCAGATTGCGCGCCGCGTCGAGCGATGCGAGGAATTCTGCCTGCCCGTCCTCCAGATAATGTTCCTTGAGCATGGGAACGATCTTCTCCGCCTTGGCGATCAGGCTCTCCAACGCGCTCAGATCGGCACGGTAGGCCAGGCCCTCCATGGCCTCCTTCAGTTTCTTCGCCGCTTCTTTGACCTCTGCGTCCAATACCTCTTTAGAACTGTAGATCTCCTGCGCTTCTTCCAGGGCCCCCTCATAAACAGCCCAGGTAGAGGCGGTGAAGTCCTCTTCATGCAGCTTTTCCGCCAGTTCGAACAGCTCGTCGAGGATGGTCTTGTCTCCTTCGGCAAAGCTCAGGAGATGGATCGCGTCCAACATATCCGACCAGGCTTTGTCAATTTCCTTCTGTGTGGCGTCCAGTTTGCCTTCCACGGCCTTCGCCTGCGCCAGCGCGCCGTCGAACTTTGCACGCACGCTGGGAACGGCTGCGTTGTACTCGTCGCCCTTGTACAGGCCTTCCGCGGCGGTGATCACGGTGCGCAGGATTTGCTTATCCACAACGGTGAACGTGAAGTCCAGTGCGGTATCCGTGCCCGGCATCTGGGCGGTATAGGTGTAGGAATCCGCCTTCTCCAACGGGAGGGCGGCGCCATTCAGTTGAACGGCCGCAAGCTCGCGCCCTTCAACCGTGGGGGTAAAGGTGAGGGAAAGGTCGCTGCCGGAGAGGACGGCGGCCTCATACTTTCCGGTCAGGTTTGCAAAACCGACGTCCCCATCCTTGACGGAAAGCTGGACATTCCTTGCCGGGAAGTTCACAGTGAGCGTCCGCTCCTGCGCAACTTCCTTCACAGAGACAGAAAGCTCTGCGAAAATGCCGTCCGGATTCGACAGGCCTTCCGTGGGAAGTAGGATGCCGCGAAGGACGAAGCTCCCGGCCTCGTTCGTATCGTAATTGCCGACCCATTCGACGGGCAATGATACGGCCGTACCGTCGGTGAGGGAAACCTCTACCGTCTCAGGCAGGTCCGCATCCGATAAGGCCGTGTGCAGCGCGAGCTCCTTTTCGGGAAGCGCCTTTACGGATTCGACCTGCACATCTGTGACAGGCGCCTGCGGCAGGGGAGATGTGAACTTTGCGTCGGCCCAGCTGCCGTGTGCGCTCCAATCGTGGCTGTCGAATTCTGCCTTCAGGGTGACGGTTTCCGCCGTCTCGTCCAGCGGGATGGAGATTTCCGCCTGTTTGGTATAGCCGTTTGCGTTGCTCAGTCGGAATTTTTCTTCGTCGTTGACCAGGACAATGAAGTTGACGTCCGGCTCCGTGGGCTTGGTGATTTCCTGATCGATACCGGCAAACGCATGGAAGCCCGTGTAACCTTTCCCGGCGACATCGTAGACGATGACCGAGTTGGCGTGGATGCCGAGCCCCTTCTCGTAGGAGACGGGACCATCCTCGCCGAGCAGGGTGATCTTGTTGCCGTCAAACGATTTGTCCTTTTGGATTACGCCCGTATATCCGCAGGTGGCGCTCTGCCATTCCAGATCGGAGAGGTAGGCGGCGCCGGACGCGTCCACGCCGACCGTATAGGTGCGCGTCTTGGAACCATCCGGGGAGGCGACCGTCACATAGACCGGGTTGCCGCCCTCGTAGAGGGAGAGTTCCTGTGCGATGGAACCGGCAGCCTGATAACGTTGTCCATTGCACAGCACGGTGATCTGTGCCTCCGGTTCAAAAGCGGCGGCGCGGAGAGTGACATGTTCGCCGGAGACAGAGGCGGCGTATGCAGTCACGTCCGTAGCAAAGGCCGGGCTTGTTTTTACGCCGTCCAGCTGCAGGGACGAAAGTCCCGCGTCGGAGGCGGATTGCTGGCGGACGGTGAGAACATAGTATTTCGGCTTTTCCAGCGTTTCCGGTGTAATTTTGACCGTGATGGTATTGAGGCCGTCTTCAAGGGCGACGTCGGCCTCGCCGCCGGGGATATATTCGCCGTTCGCCGTGATGCTGACGGAGGCGTTTTCGTCCTCCGGCACCACTTTCAGCGGCAGAATACCGCCGTTTTCCTCCGGAACATTGACCACATATTCCGTGACGTCCGGATCAAAGTGTTCCACCGCGCTGATTTGCGCCGCATTTGCATTGGAGGAGCCGGTGCGGAACACGACGATGCGGTAAAGCTTTGTACTGCCGTCCTCGGCCCGCACGGTGACGGCGACCGCGTTGCTGCCCGCCGCCAGTGGGATTTCCCGGTCGAAGGTGTTGCCTTCGAAGTCGGAGATGGTCTGGTTATTCACCTGGACGGAGAGCAAAGCGCTTTCCTCCTGCGCGGCCAATTGCAGGCGCATGGAGCGCTGCTCCATCCCCGCCGTTGTGAGATAGGACGTCCGGTCCGCGGAGAAGTCGGGGAGGGAGACGCCCTCCGCCGTGAGGGAGGCGAGTTTTGCGTTGCTGTTTTTCAGGCGGTTGACTTGCAGCGTATAGGTCCTGGCGGCTTCGCCGTTGGGGGAAGTTACCGTAAGGGAGAGGAGACTGTCATCCTCCGCCAACTTGTAGGAGAGCGTTCCCACTCCGGCCGCGGCTTCTTTGCCGTCTGCCGTCAGGGAGAGCGTCGCCTCAGATTCCACAGCGGAGAAACGGATCTCCGCTTTTTCCAGGGAGGACGGTGCGGAAAGGGTATAAGCGGTCTCGGATGTTTGGAACGGTTTGTCCAAGCTCAGGCCCGAGGACATAGAGACGGCTTCCAGCTCCGCATTCGACGGCTGTGCTTCACGCGCGGCCACCTGTACCGGTCCGCTTGCGACGGGGGCGCCCGCCGAACCATATGCATCCACCGGGACGACCTCTGCACGCAGGAATTTGGAGGCATAGGCGCTTGGTACGGCATAGGACTGCCCTGTTGCGCCTTCGATTGCCTGATACGGCCCCTCTTCTGCGTCCGCTGCGCTCCAGCGATAGATGGACGCGCCTTCCGCGTCGTTTTCGGCATCCGTAAAGGCGTAATCCACGCGCAGGGTTTCGCCGGCTGCCGCCGTCCCGCTGATGGTGAGTTCGCTCGCGGCGGGTGCGGTGTTGCTGTCCACCAAAGAGACTTCCGCGCCGTCGATGGCGAAGCCGGAGAACGTATAATCGCGGCCGTTGTCCTTATTGCCCGCATAGAAACCGACCTTGAGGCCGGAACCGTCCAGCGCGCTGTTGGAAGAGGTGTCGCCCGTCTGGGTGATCGGCGTCCAGCTGTTTCCGTCGGTCGAATAGGAGCACGCAAAGTTGGTGCCGGTCTTTTCAATCTTCAAAAAGACGTCCGTCCCGGCGACGTCGTCCATCACGCTTTCTTTGGGTCTGGCGTTTGTTTCGTTGTTGACGGCCAACTTGGGGGCGCCCGCGTTGTTCTTACGGACAGCGGCGATATAGTTGTTCTGATCCTTCATGATAATGAGGCCGGCTTCCTCCCAGTCGCTGCCGTTGCCGCTTGTCTTGCCGGAGAGTTTGACAGTGGCGGAGAAATCGCCGGAGGGCGCGTCGGTCACAAAGACGTTGTGAGCGCTGGCGTTCCCATCCCACATGCCGCCGTTTTGCCCGGTGATGGTCACCGCCTTGGCCGCCGGGTCGAGCGTCCATCTGGAGGAATCCTCCTGCTGGATGGTCCACTTTCCGTTCAGGCCGGAGCCGGAGGGCTTGGAAACGGTGACGAGCTTTTTGCCGAGGATAGAACCGTTCGCGGAGGATGCGGCGGTGATTTCCGCCACGCCATAGGAGGATGCGGACAAGAGGCCGCTCTCATCGATGGACGCAAAGGAGGCGGATTCGCCGGTCGCCGCGTCACGAACGCTCCATACGACCGATTGTGCCGCGTCGTCGGGGGCGATCTTCGCGGTGAAGGCTGCGGTTTCGCCCGGATTGATGACCGACGGGCCATCCACAACGATGGAGGCGGGCGCTTTCTCGGTGGAGCCGTCCCCGGTCACGGTCAGCGTCAGGCGGTTCGACGCAAAGATGCGGCTGCCGCAGGTGGAATATGCCCAAATATCCGCTGTACCGCTGCCCTTTGCATGGACGGTGCCGTCGCTGTCGACCGTTGCGACGGATTCGTCCGAGCTGACATAGGTGATCGGGCCATATCCGGCTTCCCGGTTGTCCTGGTTCAACAGGACCCCGCTGTCCGTGATTGTCACGTCGCTTTCGGAGGTCCCTTCCGCCGTATTGGCGCGCAGGTTGAAGCCCGCGTCATAGGTGTTATTGGCGATGGTCACATTGCGGCAAGCGCGCAGCTGATACATCTGTGCGCCGTATGTATTGCCGGACTTGTCGAGCTTTGTCGCAAGGCTCTTTCCCGCTTCCAGCGTCTGGCTGTCCGCGGAAAGGGAGAGACGCACGTCCGGGTCGTACCGGTTGAAGGTGTTCCCCTCAATGGTCAGCCCGTTCACGCTCTTGGCGTTGATCGCGTTTGGTCCGGACAGGTTGAAGACGTTGTCCGTGATCTTGATGTTTTGGTGAATCTGATAGTCCGGGTCGTTTGTCGGGTTGGTCGGTTCGATCAAAATCGCGTTGCTCTGCGGGCGGTCGAACACATTGCCCGTGATCGTCACATCGCGCACGGGGCCGGATTCGTACCATCCCTGTGCGTCGCAGGAGATAAAGATGCTCGCCATGCCCATGCCGTCAAAGTAGTTGTCCTTGATCAGCACCGGCTTCCGGGTCGTGACCAGGATCCCTCTGGTGGGCGTCTCAAGGAAACGGTTCCCGGTGATCTCCACCTCCGGGGTGTAGGTGACGTTTTCCACGGCGAAGTTATTGTTGCCGCCGGTGATCCCCTCGACGGCGCGGTCGAGCGTGATCGTGATGGTGTTGAGGTTCCCTTGATTTGGGCCATCCACAGAGACGACGCGCGCGGTGCCGTTTTCCACCGGGATCATGGTGCCCTTGGTGACAAACTCGACCTCGTCGCCCACATAGTACTGCGGGAATCCGCCGGTTTCGTTGTGCCGGTATTGCAGGGTAAAGGTCTTATGGTCGTCGCTGACTTCGCTGACCGTCAAATAGGTGCCGTGGATATTGATCGGATCGTCGTGCGGGTTGGTGAAGGTACAGTCCTTTACTGTGACCTTGCCCTTGACCGAGGACATCTGGATGAAATCCGCAAAGCCAACCGTCGCCCTGCCGGAGCCCGGACGCGGCACAAAGTCCACGTTGTCCAGCGTGATGGTATCGGAAAGTTGGCCGACCATGCCGAATCCATGCAGGAAATGCACGTTGATGTCCTGGACCGTCACATTGGTGCTCTCCCAGAAAAAGGTGCCGGGCGTGGTGCGGGTGGTGTTGCGCAGTTGATAGCAATATCCCACCGTGGGAACGTTCCCAGCGCTGTTATAGGTGATGCGGACGCGGTTGTCGCCGATATCCTCCATTTTGGAGACATTGCTGAACAGGGAGCCGCCGCGCCAGGTGCGCCCGCCCGCATAGTCGTAAATCTGCGAATATTGCAGGCCGTTGCGGCCGCTCCAGTAGGGCGAGCCGGTCACCGGGCTTTTTTCACCCTCCCAAAGGATGCTTGTCCCGTCGATGGTGTAATTGTAGCACTCGGGGATATAGACGACCGCCGAATTTCCTTCGCTGGATTCCACAGTGACGTCCACGACGGTCGGGCTGGCAAAGTCAAAATCAAAGTTGGTAAAGGTCACGTTCTCCGAACGGATGGAGGCAAAAGCCGTGACATCGCCGTGATACAGGAATAGGGAACCGCCGCCGTCGACGGTGACGTCGTGCATATCCTCCACCAGGATACCGATATGCTTATTCTTATAGGTTTGGTTGATCCCCACCGTATTGGAGACATACAGTTCCCGCACGGGCGCATAATCCGACCAGAAACCGTATTCACCCTTTGCAAAAACCAGGCGGACCGGTTTCCCCTGGTTCTTTTCCTGCTCCTCTTTTGCATAGGCCAGCGCTTTTTCCACCGCGGCGGCGGAATCCGTCCGCCCGCTGGGGTCGGCGCCGAAGGCCAGTGCGTTGACTTCGATGGCGTCGTCTGTGACGCGGCTCTCCCAGCCCTCTAGTTCCTCAATGGAGTAAGTACGGCTGGGCGCGCTTTTTGCTGCGGCGAACGCCGTCCCCGCCGGGACGGATACGAGCATTTGGGCAGCCAACAAGAAGGCCGCCACTTTTCGAAGATGTTTTGTCATTTCCTCACCTTTCCTTCACAATACACTTCCATTACCGATTTATAATGGAATAATATCCGTTCCAAAAAATTGGACACGGTCCTTGAAAACCTGAGACAGGTTTTACACGGCTGATTTTGCGCGGGAGACCTGCCACGCGACCTGCGGCTGGCCTTTGGAATGTTTCCCCTGGCCCCTACAGAGGCCTTTGGATTGCAACACGCAACTTCTTCCCCATTATAAAAAGGATCTTGTATTCATAAACAGGACCTTTTGTCGTGCGAAAAAATAAAGTTGTAGGGGGAAAGGGATCATCTGTTTTGTACAAGCTGATCAATAGGACAGCTGTTTCTAAAAGTTACAGAAATTCTTTTTGTGTTGAGCGTTTCATGGTATGTTTTACCAACCGAAAAATATTTTACAGTCAAATCTCCTTTGATTGATCTATATAC
>DBFXIC010000534.1:0-2507 GCA_048455095.1 Anaeromassilibacillus sp. | reverse complement strand
GCATGGGTCAAGCTCAAGTTTGCTGCGATGAATCTCAAGAAACTCGCCCTCCACAAGTGGCGACCTTTTCTGCTTTTCTACCTTCACCTACTACAAGAAGCCACTTCGCTACGATGCAATGTGGCTTCTTTGACAGGCTGTCGCAAGATATAAGATCTTGCGGGTTTTTTCTACATGAATGGCGCGTACGCCTCCACCCAATCCTAAGACGCGCACAGCGCAGCTAGGCCCGGCCCAGGCATCCGCCGGGCCGCTTTTTCAGCGCTGTTTCCGCCGTCGGCCGCGCCCCCTTCCCTCGAATCTCCGCTCGAAGCGGCCAGACTCCCGGCGCTTTACCGAAAAATTTTGTAAAGTGCGAAGGAAAAACTTCCATTTAAACATACGATGTGATATACTGGAAAAGGTAACCTCCTATGATAGCAAGGGTAAGGAGAACCTCAATGCCTCATTACAAAAATTTTGCACAGTGCGTTGAACAGCTGCTGAAGGAGCATCATCTGACAGTCAGCAGATTTGGCGCACAGATTGGCGCCCGTTCAGAGCTTCGCCGTGCGCTGTCCAATGACCTCAGCAGCGCGCGGCGCGCCAGCCTGTGTGAAAAGCTGTGCCTGAATGGCCCCTTTACGCTCGAAGAATGCGAGGAGCTACGGGAATCGCTGGAGATCAGCCGCATCGGCCTGGAGCGCTATGCCAGCCGCCAGTCCATCGACCGGCTTGTGTCCATCCAGGCGGATGAACCGGCGGAGCCGTGCTGCATATCCGGCGGCCCGCTGATGCAGCGCCGTTTCGAGCCGCTGTTTGACGCCGACGAGATCGACATTCTGTGCATCAACAGCATCTATCCGTCGGTGATTGCCGCCTTGCAGCCCTTCTTTGGGGAAAAGACCCGTAAGATCCGCATGCATCATTACATTCAACCGGATATCAGCGGGCTGAATGCGGCGGGATTTATCGCCTGCATATCGCCCATCCTGTTTGACGTGCGGTATTCCCCTTATCTGCTGGCCTCCTGGTCCGATACGGGCCAGTATCCTGCCATCAACGGCAACATGCTGCTCATCAACGCCCGTTTCGGAAAGCAGAGGAAGGAGCAGCTATATGTCGTCAGCAACGCGCAGTTGGCCTATGAGCTGCCCAATGCAGACGCGGTCGGGTTCTTTGCCTTTTTCAACCGGATCATTTCTGAGCTTCCTTTCCGCCCGACGCCTCTGAAATCGTTCGAGCAGGCGCCGACCGATTACGCGACCCTCATCATGACTTGGCTCAGCCGCGAGCTGAACCGGGCGACCTACATTCATGGAACGGATATCAACTTTGCGCAGATCCCCACCGAGATTGCCAGCGCAGCGTTTCGGGAGAAAGGCATGTTTCCGTCCGAAGTGACCGCCTCCATGCTCAAGCGGATCGTCCCTCTGCATGAACGTCGCTTTCAAAACCTCTACACCAAAAAGAAACCCAGCTACATGACCCTGAGCCTGGAAGGCTGCCGCCGCTTTCTGGAAACCGGCAAAAGCCGGGACCAGTTTATCGGCATCCGCCCCTTTTCCCCGGAGGAACGCCTGCAAGTGTTTTCGGTCATGCTCAAGTACGCGGAGGAAAAGCGCAACTTCTACCCCATGGTGCTCAAAGAGCATGCGTTCTGCGGGAAATATCTCACCGTGGGTTATGACCGGCTGGGCGTGGCGATCACCGAATACGATACGAACTATGACCTTAGGGCCGGTTACGATTATGTGTTCCTATCCTATCCCGACTTTACCAGTCAGTATACGGACTATTTCAAAACGACCATTTTGAAGGAGCGCTGCTATTCCCGCGAGGAAAGCCTGCGGCTGATGCACGAGCTGTATCATGCCTATGCCCGCGTGCTGTCGAACAAGCCGTAGGGGAAGGGGGAACGGCGGGATGGTTTCCCCTCCGCTGTCACAGCCAGCAACGGCGCGGCCCGGACGCACAACCTGCATGATCCCGTCAGCCCGACAGGGCCGGCGGGCTTTTTTTCGCAAAGGCGGTGGAAAGAAACGCCCCCCGAACCTTGCGGTTCGAGGGGGGAATGGTCAGACAGTCCGAAAAGACATGAAATCCCGCAGGCTCCAGTAGAGACATGGGGATTTGAATATCCCCATTTAGTGCGGTATACAATGGAAAGAGGATATGGTATAATAAAGAAAAAGCGGTGAGCGCATGAGCTATATCCAAAGCATTGCATCGGAGCAGACGTGGCTTCTGCCCTACAGCATCGACGAGCTGGTGGAAGAAAACAACCCCGTGCGGGTGATCCGTGCGTATGTAGACAGTCTGCCCATGGAAGATCTGGGCTTTGTGCGCGCCGTGCCCGCGGGAACGGGCCGTCCCGGCTATGACCCGCGCGATATGCTGAAGCTATACATCTACGGCTATCTGAACCGTGTCCGCTCCTCCAGGCGGCTCATGGCGGAATGCCGGAGAAATGTGGAGCTGTTTTATCTGCTGAATATGCTGCGGCCCGATTTCAGGACGATAGCGGA
>DBFXIC010000533.1:0-2975 GCA_048455095.1 Anaeromassilibacillus sp. | reverse complement strand
CGTAGGAGTCGATCGCCTTCTGGTTGACGGTGGCGCTATAGGCATCGGCCTCCGCGTCGATCTTCTCCTTGAATTCGTCCGCTTTCATCGCCTGCAGAATATTGGTACGGCCGGCGTCGCTGCCGAGCTGCTCGTCCGACTTGGCGACAATATCGTCCTTCTGCAGCAGCACCTTGTACATGCCCTGGACATCCACCACGCGGCTTTCGCCGTCCTTCATGGACTTGAGCGCGGTGCCGAACTCCTCCGGATAGGAGGCGTTCGCGCTGTTGAAGTTGCTCACATCCGTGTACAGCTGCACGGTGTCGTCTCCGGAGGACGCTTTATAGCCGTCCGCAGCCTCCTGCATCGTCATGGAACCGTCGTTGATCTTCGAAGCGTAATCCTTGAACTCGGTATCGAGCTTGGAAAGATCTTCATCGCTCAAATTGCTTCCGTCCGTCATGTCGATGATGGGGGCCAGCACGTAGGAGAACGAAGTATAGTTCTTTACAAAATAGTCCTTAACATCGGCGTCGGAAACCTCTTCCGGGCCGCCCTTGCCGTATGTCGCGTTGAATACTTTCTCGTATTTGGTATAATAGTCGGAATACGCAAGGTTAAAGGAGGACTGTGCCACGCCGTATTCGGTAAGGGTGGGGGAAACCTGGCCCCAATAGCTGGCCGTCTGATCTTCAATCTGCTGCAGTTCCGTCTCTGTCAAAGAGATATTGAATTCCTTCATCTTCTGGTCGATCACCAGGATGGACTTGGTCTGGCGCATCGCGGTGTCCTTAATCCAGGCGGTGGCGTCCTTGTCCTCGATGGTCTGCTCCAGGACCGGCTTGGAGGAATCTTCCACTTTGCTGCCCGCCTGGTTATAAGCGCTATACAGATTATAGATATACGCGCCGATCGGCACCGTGAGGCTTTCACTCTTAATCGCCCAACTCTTGTCCACTCCAGCGCACGCCGTAGCGCTTGCCATAATCGCCAGCGACAGAACAGCCGCCAGGCACTTTTTCCATGTTTTCATTGTACACTCTCCTTGATCGCCGGCGCGCAAATGTCTCTGACGCAGTCCCGACTGATAATTTTACGGCATTTTCAGCACATTAGACAATATTATACACCATCTGTTTCCATTTGTCCATTAATAAATAGAGCTTTGATCGGGCAACTTCCGGCCGGTTTCCTGCAAAACCCTTTGTGCGGGCCACCCCTGCACCACCGGAGCCCCTGCTATTTTTGCCCCGCCAAAGCCCTTATCCCATTCCTTTTAAAGCGTTGACGGCCGTGCCGGGGCGCAAACTCAGTTTGCCTGGCTGCGGGACTGGGCCTTTGAAAGGAACCGCGACTTCTCAATGCTGACGCGTTCATGAGTGCCGCGTGCAATTACGCCCGCGTTGTCCCGGGCCTCCAGCGTAAACCGGTACGTGCGCCCATCCACCTCGGTCAGCGTGGCCGTTGCAGCCACCTTCACGCCCGTGACGGTGGGGCAAAGGTGCTCGATGGAGATGCTGCTGCCGACCGTCGTCCAGCCGTCCTGCAGTTCCTTCTGCGCCAATTCCGCCGCCGCGCCCTCCAACAGCGCCGCGACCATCGGCGTGGCCAATACCTCCACGCTGCCGCTGCCGACCGCCGTCGCCAGCATCTCCGGCGTCACGACCTGTTCCTTGGTCAAAGTCTTTTCCATTGTATTTGCCTCCTGTTCCTGTTATAATTCTGAATAGTTTTCCGTCCCATTATAGCAGACATTCTCTCCGGAAGAAAGTTCTTCCGCCCTCAATTTTGTTTTTAAAAAGGAGCGACCTTCATGGAACAAACCGCCCCCGCAGGGCAGCGGATCCATTTGATGGATGAGCTGCGCGGCTTTGCTGTATTCTGCATGGTTTTTTACCACGGGTTTTATACGCTCGCGTATCTCTATAACATCGAGTTTGGAAAGATTCTACTCCACTTTTTTATGCCGGCAGAACCGTGGTTCGCAGGGCTGTTCATCCTGATCGCAGGCATCTCTTCCAACCTCTCGCATTCCAACCTTGCGCGCGGGTTAAAGCTCGCAGGTGTCGCCGTTGTGGTCACGTTGGTCACATGGCTGGCGGTGCCTGAAGAGCGCATTCTCTTTGGCATCCTGCACTTTCTATCCATATGTATGATTTTATACGGGTTGATCCAACCGCACCTGCATCGGGACCGCCCGTTTTCCTGGTGGCCCGTCGTATTGTGCGCTGTTCTGTTCTTGTTTACGCGGCATATCGGCGAAGGGTTCCTCGGCTTCGGCCCGGTGCGGATCATGTTGCCCGACGTCCTGTATGCCACCGACTGGCTTGCGCCGCTGGGCTGTTCCAGTCCCGGGTTCTTTTCCGCCGACTATTTTCCGCTGTTCCCCTGGGTATTCGTCTTTTTTGCGGGTGCAAGTCTAGGCCGCCTCGCCGCGGCGGGGCGGTTCCCCGCGTTCAGCTACCGCTCCCGCGTTCCGTTCTTCTCCTGGCTGGGACGTCACGCGCTGGTGATCTACGTGCTGCATCAGCCTGTGATCTACGCCGTGTCGTGGCTGCTCACCGCCGCCTTTTCCGGGGCGGGGGCCTGAAACCGCCGCGCACTGTACGAAATGAACCGCCCCAATTTATGCGCACAGTACAAAAGCACCCGTAATATAAGAGATATCAGATTTCAAGCAACAAACCGGGGCCGCTATTCTTCGAGCGGCTCCTCTTTTTTGCCCTTGGAAAACAGCTCCCGGATGCCAAGGATCAGGACAAACACGGCGAAGCCCTTGCTTACCCAGACCGGGTGCAGCGCGTTTGCCAGCCACACGCCCAAAAATGCACCTGCAACGCCGAACGGCGCGCATTTCAGCGCAAATTTGTAGTCAATTAATTTGTTTTTGACATGGATCGCAATGGAAACGGCGGCAAGCGGAAGAAAAAAGAGCAGGTTGATGCCACCCGCCTGCATCTGTTCCATACAGATGCAGGCGGGTGGCATCAACC
>DBFXIC010000532.1:0-5307 GCA_048455095.1 Anaeromassilibacillus sp. | reverse complement strand
ATGTTATAATGCTCTTACGCCGTAAACGGGAATCAGAGATTCCCGACGGCTGAGGAGCATTGAAACAGGAACCTGGGAACGGGTATATAGTCGAGAGAAACCGGTTTAGCGGTTTTATTATACAACTTTGCGCCCGTTATAATGCTCTTACGCCGTAAGCGGGAATCGAAGATTCCCGACGGCTGAGGAGCATTGAAATTGCAAGCCGGCGGCGGGCTTTTACATGATGGAACCGGTTTACCAGTCTGAGGCTTTCGCTTTTTCTCCCGTTATAATGCTCTTACGCCGTAAGCGGAAATCGGAGATTCCCGACGGCCGGAAGAGGGTTTCGAACGGCGGTTCAGGCTTGTAGCTTTGCCCAATACGCATTATAATAATACCATCTTACGGAAAAAAATACCATGACGGATGGAGAAAGACCCCAAAAGTTAACGAAAGATAGGTGATTCTGTGACGCGGCTGCGTTTTCCTGAAAAAGCATCCAGTGATTATTGGAGGGCGTTTCTCTATGGAATCGGCGTTTCCCTCCTGTTTTTTCTGCCTTTTATCATCTGGGACAACGGATATTTTTTGTTCTATGGCGATTTTAATGTACAACAGGTGCCGTTTTATCAGATGTGCCACGACGCCGTCCGCAGTGGGAATATCGGCTGGAGCTGGACAACCGACCTCGGCGCCAACTTTATTGGGTCGTACACGTTCTATCTGCTGGGAAGTCCGTTTTTCTGGCTGACGCTTCCTTTCCCAAGCGCCGCGGTACCCCACCTGATGGGCCCTCTGCTGATCTTGAAATTTGGCTGCGCCTCCCTGACCGGGTTCATCTATTTAAAACGGTATGTCCACACACCGGATTATGCGATATTGGGCGGTATGCTGTACGCATTCTCCGGGTTTTCCGTATACAATATTTTTTTCAACCACTTCCATGAAGCTATCATTATATTCCCGCTCTTATTATGGGCGCTGGACGAATACATGGCCACCAGAAAACGCGGCATCTTTGCGCTCTTGGTATTTGCCAGCTGTTTTATCAACTATTATTTCTTTGTGGGACAGGTTGTATTCTGTCTGCTTTACTTTTTCCTGCGTTTGGCCGTCAAGGACTGGCGCATCGGCCTGCGAGACTTTGCACTGCTTGCGTGCGAAGCCGTTCTGGGCGTGCTGTGTTCCAGCGTGCTGCTGATTCCCACCGTGCTCTGTGTGGTACAGAATCCGCGTGTCAACAATCCGCCCAACGGTTGGAGCGCCCTGCTCTACGGCTGGAACCAGCGGTATGTGCATATTCTGGAATGCTTTTTCTTCCCGCCGGACATCCCGGCGAGGCCAAACTTTACCCCGGATTCCGAGGCAAAATGGGCGTCATTGGGCGCGTGGCTGCCCCTGTTCAGCATGACGGGCGTGTTCGCCACCATGCAGGCGCGGCGCAAAAGCTGGATCAAAACGCTATTGCCCATCCTGTTCCTGATGGCCTTTGTTCCGATCTTAAACTCCTCGTTTCAGCTCTTTAACGCCGGATACTATGCGCGATGGTTCTATATGCTCACCCTGATGCTTTCTTTGGCCACGGTCACGGCCTTGGAAAACCCGCGGGCCGACTGGCGGCGGGCGATCAAATGGACCATTGGCTTCACGCTTGGCATCGCGCTCCCGATTGGACTGATGTTTAAAACAACCACGAGTGGCGACGAGGAAACCACCACCTTTGGTTTGGAGGCATACCCGTCCCGATTTTGGGCGTATGTGGCCATCGCCATGCTGAGCCTTTTGCTGCTCACCATTTTGATGCGCGACCATCCGCTGCGCGAGCTGCGGCAGGAGCTTTCCAACCGGCGCGGCCGCGTGTTTTTCCCGCGCAGGTTCCGCGGAGAGCGCACAAAACGTTTCGCGCGGTATTGCATGTGCGGCGTGGCGGTCATCTCCGTGGTGTATTCGCTGTACTTCATCACGCTTGGAAAGACACAGAGCAGCGACAATCATGACCATATGATTCCTTACTCCCTGAACGGCGGCAGGGACCTCAATCTGGAGACCGGGAATTGCCGGATCGACGTGTACGACGGCATGGACAACCAGGCGATGTTCTTCCAGATTCCCACCATTCAGGCATTTCACAGCATTGTGCCCGGTTCTTTGATGGAGTTCTATCCGACCATCGGCGTGCAGCGCGACGTGGGCTCCCGCCCAGACGTGAAGTATTACGGCTTGCGCGGGCTGACCTCCTGCCGGTGGCTGCTGGACCCGGTCAGCAGCGGGAAAATGTTCGAAGAGGACGGCAAAACGCAGATGCCGGGCTGGAAGTTCGTCGATACGCGCAACGGGTTCGATATCTGGGAAAACGAGTACTTTATTTCCATGGGATTCTGTTACGACAGTTATATCACCCGCGAGGAATACGACCAGGTGTCGGAAAGCAGCCGCAATCTGTTGCTGTTGAAGGCTCTGGTTTTGGATGACGACCAGGCGCTGCGCTATGGAGACATCCTGAACCACTTTGAAGATCCGGGGGCGGTTTCCTACACGGAATCGGGCTATTTTGCGGACTGCCAGGCGCGCCGCAGCATGTCGTGCGATTCTTTTACACGGGACAACGGCGGATTCACCGCCACGATCGACGCGGACAAGGACCGCCTGGTGTTTTTTAGCGTTCCCTATGAGGATGGATGGAGTGCTTCGGTCAACGGCGAGCCCGCGCAGATTGAACAGGTCAATGTTGGATTCATGGCGGTGCGCGTTCCCGCCGGGGAAAGTACCATCCGGTTCAATTATAAGACGCCGGGCCTCCAATTGGGCGTCTGTGTGACCATCGGCGCATTCCTGTTATTGGGGGTGTATCTGCTTGTGACCCGCAGGTACGACCAAACCAATCCGCGCAGGCGGCGTATGTACCGCATCAAGGAATCCGCGGTGTTGAAAAGGGAGGATGCAGAATGAATCAGATCCGTTTGCAGCTCTTGGGAATCTCGGCCATCCTGTTCGGTATTGCGCTGATTCTTGCGCTGCCGGGTTCCCCGGCGGTGGGGATTATCATGGCGCTGCTCGGGCTTGCCTTTTCACTGGCCGGGGCGTCTGGTCGAAAAGAGGAGAAATAACGATGAATAATATGCAGCCGACGGTCTATCTGGTGATCCCCTGCTACAATGAAGAGGAAGTGCTCCCGGAGACGGTGCGCCGCCTGACGGAAAAGCTGCGCAAGATGCGGCAGGCTGGGCTCGCCGGGGAAAAGAGCCGCATGTTGTTTGTGGACGACGGCAGCAAGGACCGCACCTGGGAGCTGATCTCCGCGTTCAGCGGGGAAAACCCGCTGGTATCCGGGCTAAAGCTGGCGCACAACCGCGGCCATCAGAACGCGTTGCTTGCGGGATTGATGGAGGCCAAGGATCGCGCAGATTGTGCGATCAGCCTCGATGCGGACCTGCAGGACGACATCGAAGTACTCGACGAATTTGTACAAAAATTTCTTGAGGGCTGCGATGTGGTATACGGCGTGCGCAAAAAGCGCGAGACGGACAGCTTTTTCAAACGAACGACCGCACAGGGATTTTATAAGGTCATGCGCACGTTGGGCGTGGAGACCGTTTACAACCATGCGGATTACCGCCTGATGAGCCGCCGGGCGCTGGACGCGCTTTCGGAATACCGCGAAGTCAACCTGTTCCTGCGCGGGATCGTGCCGTTGATCGGCTACCGCAGCGATTATGTCTATTACGATCGGCATGAGCGGTTTGCCGGCGAATCGAAATATCCGTTGAAAAAAATGATTGCCTTTGCGCTGGACGGTATCACCTCGTTCAGCGTCAAGCCGCTGAAGATCATCTCGAATCTCGGCATCCTGCTCAGCGTGCTGAGCGTGGGCGGACTGATTTACGCCCTGATTTCCTATTTTACGGGGAATGCCGTGGCGGGCTGGACCGCGACCGTTTCCTCCATCTGGCTGTTGGGCGGCATCCAGCTCCTCTGCATCGGCGTGGTGGGCGGTTATGTCGGCAAGATTTACAGCGAGGTCAAGGCGCGGCCGCGCTACCGCATTGAACAGAAGTCGGGGGATTTGCCGGAAGAAAAATAAGGCTGGTCCGGCGGCGGAATCGGGGAACCGGGTTTGAGCCGGTCAAACCAAATCTGGGGGATTTTTAAAAATAAGGATGTCTGTTGCAGACAGCGGGGATTTTGCGGGGCCTCGGTTTGGCCGAGCCGGCCGCCCCGAAAGGGAAAGTCTCCGCACAGGAAGATGGGAGAATATGAAAGAAAGCAATGCGAACGGGCGCTGTGGGTACCTGGACGTCCTGCGGATTCTCAGCGCCTTTGCAGTGGTGGTGATCCACCTGTGTTCCGGCGCAGTTTCAACGGCGCAAAGTGTGGCGGCGGGGACGGCTCTGGCCTGCGATACGGTGCATACCCTGATGAACTTTTCCGTGCCGATGTTTCTGATGATCAGCGGCGCGCTGTTTTTGAACAATGCAACAACGTATACCTACGGGAAAATCTGGCGGAATATCCGGCGTGTGCTGCTGTGCCTCGTGGGCTTCGGGCTGGTATATTCGCTTTTGGAACAGCTCTTTGCCAATCGGTCAGTGCATGTCCTGTGGGCTGTGCGCGACATTTTCACCGGAAATCTCTGGGACCACATGTGGTATCTTTACATGATCGTAGGGATTTACCTGCTGGTGCCGTTGATTAAACCATTTTTTGTTCAGGCGGCGTGCCGGGACGTCGTTCTCCTGCTGGCCCTTTTGTTCCTGTTCAACTCCGTATTCCCACAGCTTGAAACCGCGTTTTCTGTGAAACCGGGGTTTTCTCTGCCGTTGAACAGCATGTATCTGTTCTATTTCCTTGCAGGGGGCCTGCTCTTCCGGTGGGAACCAGTGCAAAAGGACAAGGGATTCGCGCTCTCTGGCGCGGCGGTCCTGATTGCAGCTGCGGCGATCATAGCGGTCTCCGTTGCCGAATGGGAAAAGGTCCGGACGGACTACGGTTCCGGGTTGGTGTGCCTGTATACCATGGGGATCTTTGTGTTGTGCAAACTGTCCCTGGAGGGATATGTCCCCAGTGGCCGGGTGATCGGCCTGTCGAATCTGACATGGGGGATTTACCTGCTGCATCCGTTGTTCCTGAATGTCGTACTAAAGGCACTGCATTGGAACCCTGTCAACCACCTCCCGGCGGTATCCATGCCGGTTCTTGCGGTTTGTGTCTTTGCAGCCAGTGGCGCGGTAATTTACATCGCGCGAAAAATTCCTCTGGTCAAAAAGTATATTTTATAATATAAATTACATATTGTATAAAATATTGGCGGCTTTGGTATGGTATGAT
>DBFXIC010000531.1:0-3058 GCA_048455095.1 Anaeromassilibacillus sp. | reverse complement strand
CATTCAGAACCGAGCCCGGCGCGCAGGCAAACACCTCTGCGAAGGTCTGTCCTGGCATCGCCTTGGAGAGGATGTTGCGGTTTCCCCAGATATCCTCCTGCACGATGAGGACGCTGCCCGCCAGCACAAGGCCCACCTCCTCCACCGCGTCTCCGGCGCGGAGCAGGCGGGAGCCTTTGGGAAAGGTGTCGATCCTTGCCCCAAGGCAGGAGAGCATGGCGGCAAGCTCCTCGTCGGAAATGCCGGAGAAAAGCGCCGCGGTGTGGAGTACCGGAAAAAATTCTTTCATAAAAAGTCCTCTTTCGTTGAAAATTCAACCGACTTGTTGCCTTTAGTATAGTACAATGAGCGCACAAAAGCAACAGGAGGACCGAACATGAAACGACGGATCATTGAAATCGATCAGGATAAATGCAACGGCTGCGGCGCCTGCGCCGCCGCCTGTCACGAGGGCGCCATCGCCATGGTGGACGGCAAGGCCCGGCTCATGCGGGACGACTACTGCGATGGGCTGGGTGACTGTCTGCCCGCCTGCCCCACCGGGGCGATTAGCTTTGTGGAGCGGGAGGCGGCGGCATACGACGAGCAGGCCGTCATGGAAAATAAGCAGCGGAAAATGCGAAACGAGGGCATGACCCTGCCCTGCGGCTGCCCCGGCAGCCAGTCCCGGAATATTCAGCGCCAGGACGCGCCCGCCGTGGAAACGCCGCAAGCCCAGCAGACGAGCCGCCTTTCCCAGTGGCCGGTGCAGATCAAGCTGGTGCCGGTGAACGCCCCATATTTTGACGGCGCACGGCTCCTGATTGCCGCCGACTGCACCGCTTACGCCTACGCCGCCTTCCACGAGCGGTTCATCAAGGGGCATATCACCCTCGTGGGCTGTCCCAAGCTGGACAGCGCGGACTATTCCGAGAAGCTGACCGAGATCATCCGGGAGAACGACATCAAGAGCGTCACCGTCGTGCGGATGGAGGTACCCTGCTGCGGCGGGCTGGAGCTGGCGGCGAAAAAAGCGCTCCAGCAGAGCGGGAAGTTCATTCCGTGGCAGGTGGTCACCGTGACGGTGGACGGCCGGCTGAAAGATGAGTAAAACACAGAAGAACACGAAAGGAGACGCATTATGAAATACGTTTGTACCGTTTGTGGTTGGGAATACGACGAGAGTGCAGGTTATCCGGAGGGCGGCATCACCCCCGGTACGCCATGGAGCGAGGTACCGGAGGACTTTGAATGTCCCCTGTGCGGCGTGGGTAAGGACAGCTTTGAGGAAGCGTGAGCTTTCTGTAAAAGGAGTAAAGACGATGAGTTATGAAAACTGGAAGGACAAAATCGGCACATTCGAAGTGATGGACGTGCGGGGCAAAAAGATGGACTTCTTCCCCGTGCTGAAGGCAAAGGCTGCCGCACTGAAAAACGGCGAAGGACTGCATATCATCCAGACCTTCGAGCCCGTCCCCCTATACCCGGTGCTGGCCCTTATGGGCTTTGAGCATCACACGGAGAAGGTGAGCGGCAGCGAGTATCACATCTGGTTTTATCGAGTGAGGAAAGGAGAATAACCGCATGAGCTACGAAAACTGGAAAGATAAGGCGCAGGGGTTTCAGACCGTGGATGTGCGCCATATACAGGGCAGCTTTTTTGAAGGGCTGAAGAAACGGGCCGAGGCGTTGGAGGTGGGCGAAGGATTACACATCATCCAGACCTTTGAGCCGCATCCGCTGTACGCTGTCATGGAGGGCTTGGGCTACGAGCACTACACCGAGCAGCGGGGTGAGGCGGAGTTCCATGTCTGGTTCTGCCGTGTGGAGAAGAAGGAAGGCGACAGCTCCGCCCCCTTCAAGCCACTGGCTCTTTTGAACTATCCCATGATCGACGAAAAGCTGGGGCAGATCGCCGTGGATTTCTGGGAGACCACATGGCAAAGCGAGAAGCGCGTACTGCCCTACGAAACGCGGCTGCTGCTGTCCCTGACCAACGCTGTGGGCGCAGGTCGGATGCGGCAGGCGGCGCGGGAGCTGGTAAAGGCATATATCCACGGCGTGGAGAGCGCCGCGCTGGACGACGTGTTCGAGCTGCTGGCATGGAATCAGGGCATCGGCTTTTTCAGCAGCGAGATCGGCCCCTCGGCGCTGTTTCAGGCGTACAAGCTCATTAAAAACGGTGAGAAGCAGGGCAAGTCCCGGGAGGATATCTGCAGTGCGCTGCGCGAGAAATTCGGAGAGAAGAACCCGGAGATGCAGGTTCTGAACTAAAAAGCAGAAGGAGACGAACGACAATGGATAACAGGATGTTTTGTTTTCAGTGCGAGCAGACGGCAGGCTGCGCTGGTTGTACTGGAAAAGCCGGCGTCTGCGGCAAAACCACTGAGGTGGCGGAGCTTCAAGATCAACTGACTGGCGCTCTGGTTGGACTGTCCCGTGCGGTAGATAATGCCCCGGATACGAATGAGGGGACTTGGCGGCTGATGATCGAGGGCTTGTTCACCACTGTCACCAATGTGAACTTTAACGAAAAGACTATCCGGGATTTGATTGACCGGGTACATGCGGAAAAGGCACGGCTGGTGCCCAACTGCTATAGCTGCACCTCTCGCTGTGGGCGGAACGACGACTATGACATGCACCTGCTTTGGAGCGCACAGGAGGATGTGCGCAGTCTAAAATCCCTGATCCTTTTCGGTGTGCGTGGCATGGCGGCATATGCACATCACGCCATGGTACTGGGCTATGCCGATGAGGAGGTAAACCGCTTCTTCGGAAAAGCACTTTTTGCCGTAGGCGAGGACTGGGGCATGGACGAGCTGCTGCCCATCGTGATGGAGGTCGGCGAAAAGAACCTCCAGTGCATGGCGCTGCTGGACAAGGCCAACACCGAGAGCTATGGCACACCCACGCCCGTGACCGTTCCGCTGACGGTGGAGAAGGGGCCGTTCATCGTCATCACCGGCCATGATCTCCACGACCTGAAGCTGCTGCTGGAGCAGACGGCGGGCAAGGGCGTGAATATCTACACGCACGGCGAAATGCTGCCAGCCCACGGCTATCCGGAGCTGAAGAA
>DBFXIC010000530.1:0-3217 GCA_048455095.1 Anaeromassilibacillus sp. | reverse complement strand
GGATGAGGAGGCGATCAAGCAGCAGATCGGCGTGGTATTTGACGAAAACCACTTTCACGAGTTGTTCACGCCCGGCGACCTCGCCAAGGTCATGAAGGATCTGTACCAAAACTGGGATGACGCGTTGTTTACACACTATTTAGAAGTCTTTCATCTTCCTCAGGAAAAGCAAATCAAGGCCTATTCCCGCGGAATGAAGGTCAAACTCTCGATCGCCTGCGCGCTCGCACACCATCCCAAGCTGCTCCTGCTGGACGAACCGACCAGCGGCTTGGACCCCATCGTCCGCGACGAGATCCTCTCGATCTTTTTCGATTTTATTCAGGACGACGAGCACACCATTCTGATGTCTTCGCACATCACCGGCGACCTGGAAAAGCTCGCGGATTATATCACCTTTGTCCATCAGGGGAAGCTGGTATTTAGCGGTGTCAAGGACGATCTGCTCGACCGCCACGGCATTCTGAAATGCAGCGCCGCACAACTGGACCGGGTCGACCCCAAGTGGATTGTCACGCGGCGCGCAGGCGCGTTCGGCTGCGAAGCGCTGGTCAACGACAAAGCGGCCGTCCGCCGCAGATACCCGGAACTGCTCGTGGACAACGCGAGTTTGGAAGAAATCATGCTGTTCTATGTAAAGGGGGAAGCAAAATGAGAGGCCTGATTCGCAAAGACCTTTTCCTGATGAAAAAGAGCATGGGCTCAACCCTGCTGATCTTGGCCTTCTTGGTGATCCTGTTCAGTACTATGATGGGTGTGGCTTCCGGCATGGCCATGATCCCGATCTCTTTTTCGATCCTGATCCTCTCCACCTTCAGTTACGATGAGGCGGCCAAGTGGGACACCTATGTGCTCAGCACCCCCACCGCAAAACGCCGCGTCGTCCTTTCCAAATATCTTTCCGCCCTGGCCATGACGGTTCTCGGCGCGGTATTTTCCGCAATCACCGCCGTCGTCGTGCTAGTGCTCCGCAACGAAACCTGGTCGCAGGAGGTCACGCTCACTTTCCTGACCTCGGTCGGATTCGCCTGCTGTATGAACGCCGTCCTATTGCCCCTGGTGTATCGTTTCGGTCCGGAACGCGCCCGCATTGCGCTGATGGCCGTCATCTTTGTGCCGATCTGCCTTGCCGCTCTGATGAGAAACCAGTTCTCCGCTACGATTGCTTCTCTGAACGAAACGGTCTTTCTCTCTGTGCTCACCTATCTGCCGCTGTTTGGTGCGCTCCTTTTGTTCGTCTCCTATTTCATTTCCAAGGCAATTTACGTACGCAAAGATTTTTAAAGTCTCGTTCAAGATTAATTTAAAAACTGCCGGGGATTAATGGGTTCTTTACCCTACAATCCCCGGCAGTTTGTCATTTGATCCCTTTTGTGCGGATTCTACGGCTGTATATGACACCGGTCAAATCCGCCAGAAGCCATCCTATCGGAACGGCCAGCCAGATTCCCGTTACGCCGACCGTCGGTATGGAAGACAGCCCATAGGCCAGAAGCACGCGGGTTCCAAGGGAGATAATCGTCAGCACCAACGACATTCCGGGCCGGTTGACCGCCCGGTACAGGCCATAGAGCAAAAACAGCCCGCCGATGCCACAGTAAAAAGCCCCGACAATATGTAGATAGGAGATTCCGACCGCTAAAATCTCTGTTTCTTCCGGGTGGATAAAGAGCAAAAGGAATTCTTTTGCAAAAACGACAACCACAATTGATACAGCCAACGCAAAAATCATCGCCGTTTTTACCGCGGAGCGGATCCCCTGCTGAATGCGCTCCTCCTTTTGCGCCCCATAGTTTTGTGCGATGAAGGTGGAAAACGCGTTTCCAAAATCCTGTAAGGGCATATAGGCAAAAGAATCAATCTTTACGGCTGCGGCGAAAGCGGCCATGACCGCCGCGCCAAAGCTGTTTACGAGTCCTTGAACCATCAAAATTCCCAGATTCATGACGGATTGCTGCATGCATGTGAGAATCGACGCGCTCGCAATCTCTTTGACGACTTCCAGTTTCAATCGTATTTCCCTTCTGCTGATCCGCAGCCAAGGGCACCGTATGGCGGAGTAGACGAAAATGCAAATTCCGGAGAACCACTGGGCAAGAACTGTTGCAACGGCGGCTCCCGCCACACCCCAATGAAAATACAGGACAAAAGTAAAATCCAGTACGATATTAATCACGGCGGCTGCGCCTAAAAACAGCAGTGGAATCAGGGAGTTGCCCACAGCACGCAGCAGGGATGCAAAATAATTGTAGAGAAATGTCGCTCCGATCCCCCAAAAAATTATCCATAGGTAGTCCCTCATAAGAGAGTAGACTTGATCCGGCACCAGGAGCAAACGCATGATGTCGTCAATCATGCCAAAGACCGCGAGATTGATCGCCACGGCAAGGACCGCAATCAGCAGAAAAGATGCCAGAAGATCTTCTTTTAGTCTGGCCTGATTCTTTTCGCCATAACGGATAGAAAAAATCGCGCCGCTTCCCATACACATTCCAAGCAAAATAGACGTTAAAAATGTCATTAGCGTGTAGGAGGACCCCACCGCCGCCAAAGCATCCGCGCCCAGGTACTGCCCAACAATCAAAGTGTCCACTACGTTATACAGCTGCTGCAACAAATTTCCACAAATCATCGGGAATGCAAAGCGGAGCATGTTCTTTGTAATGGGTCCGTCTGTTAAATTAATCTGTGCCATCTCAATATTCCTTTATCTTCTCTGAATTCGTCCTTTCTTGACAGTATCATAATACAGGCACTATACTAGGGTTGTATATCAAAAAACCGATGTATTTTTTCAATATATTGAGGAATTGCCATGCTTATCAATCAGCTAAAAACGTTGGATAGCCGGGAAGGAATCATGGAACGCGTCTCCCCCGGTTTCCCCGTTTCTGTCTATCAAATGGATTTCAGCTGCGTTCCCTATCACGCACCCGTGTCATGGCACTGGCATGACGACTTCCAAATCTGCTGGACCAATTGCGGCGCCGTAAAATTTCGTGTTGCGGGGCAGCATGTGACTCTCCGGCAGAATATGGGGCTATTTATCAACTGCCGGTCGGCACATATGGCGGAACCTCTCACCCCGGGAGCGTCTTACTTCGGTGTCAATTTGCATCCCGATGTCATATGCGCCGATGCGGACAGCATCCTTTACCGGAAAACGATCCTTCCGTTTATGCAATCGGACGCGGCCTATACGTTCCCGTTCTCACAG
>DBFXIC010000529.1:0-3363 GCA_048455095.1 Anaeromassilibacillus sp. | reverse complement strand
ACATTGGTTGACATTGCCAAGGAGATTTGATATTATAACATCCGGAAAGGTTTCGAATATTTTCGTAATTTAGGTGATTTTATGCCAAATCAAAGCAAACAATTGCCCCGAAGCGCGGGAATTCTGCTGCCGGTTAGCAGCTTGCCATCGCCCTATGGGATTGGTACGTTGGGAGAGGCGGCTTTTTCGTTTATCGATTTCTTAAAAGCAGCCGGCCAAAAATACTGGCAGGTGCTTCCGGTAGGACCGACCAGTTATGGAGACAGTCCCTATCAGTCGTTCTCCGCTTTTGCGGGGAATCCGTATTTTATCGATTTGGATATATTGAAGGAAGAGGGACTGCTGGAGCAAACCGAGATCGAATCGTTCGATTGGGGAGATTCCCCCGACGACGTGGACTATGCAAAACTTTACAACGCCCGTTTTCAGATATTACATACCGCTTTTCAGCGGAGCCGGCACCAGGGAACACCGGACTATCTGCATTTTTGCAAAGCACAGGAATCTTGGCTGGAGGATTATGCTTTTTACATGGCACTAAAATGTTCTTTTGACAGCCACGAATGGCTTCTCTGGCCTGAAAAGCTTCGTCTGCGGGATTCGGAGGAGCTGGAAATTTGGTCGGCGCTTTTGGAGGACGAGCGAGATTTTTGGAAATTCTGCCAGTTTAAATTCTTTGAGCAGTGGAACCGCGTAAAGGATTATGCACATCAGAATGGTGTGCAGATCATCGGGGATATCCCAATTTATGTTGCGTTGGACAGCGCCGACGTATGGGTCCATGGAGAGCTTTTCCAATTGGATGAAGAACGCAGGCCGACTTGTGTGGCCGGTGTGCCGCCGGACGCTTTTTCCTCGACCGGGCAGCTTTGGGGAAATCCGCTCTATAATTGGGATGAGATGGAGCGCACAGATTTTGCCTGGTGGAAAGCGCGTATGGCGCATTCCGCGCGTCTGTACGATGTGGTGCGCATCGACCACTTTATTGGCATTGTCCGTTACTACGCGATTCCGTATGGAGAAAAAACTGCAGCAGTGGGCGAGTGGCGACAGGGACCGGGAATGAAGCTGGTCCGTGCAATTGACGCAGCAGTCGGTGATTCCAAGATTATTGCCGAGGATTTGGGCGTAGTGGTTTCAGAGGTGCGCAAGGTGTTGAAGCAGGCAGGGTATCCCAGCATGAAGGTGATCCAGTTCGGGTTCGATTCGGACGCACAAAACGAACACCTGCCGCACAATTACACACAGAACATGGCGGTTTACGGCGGCACGCATGACAACGAGACGCTGGTGGGACGCTATTTGGACATGAAGCCGAAGGATGCGCGCTATGCAATGCGGTATTTGCAGGTACGCCGCCGCAAGGACATCCCCAAGGCGGTCATCCTGGCGGGATATGCGAGCGTGGCGAATACCGTGCTATATCAGGCGCAGGATCTTTTGTTCCTGCCGAACAGCGCAAGGATGAATTTCCCTTCCACATTGGGCGGGAACTGGCGTTGGCGGCTGGTGGACGGCCAGCTGACTTCACAGCTTGCGGATTGGCTCCGGGAGCTGACAGAGATTTACGGGAGATAATCAGGAGGATGGATGGATGAATACCTTTAAAAGTGATATATGTGAAGCATTGGAGCTGGATTATGGAAAACGCATCCAGGAAGCCAATACGGTGGAACTGTACAATGCCGTTTCCAAAGCGGTGATGAAAGCCGTCTCCGACGACTGGAAAAAGCCGTGTGCGGACAAACAGGCCTGCTATTTTTCTGCGGAGTTTTTGATTGGCCGTCTGATTTATAACAATCTGCTCAATCTGGGGCTTTTGGACCAGCTCGCAGAGCTGTTCAATGAGAATGGGATCGAGCTTTCCGTGTTTGAGGATATTGAGGACGCTGCGCTTGGTAACGGCGGCCTCGGCAGGCTGGCCGCCTGTTTCCTGGACTCCGCAGCCACACACAACATTCCGTTGAACGGCTACGGCATCCGTTACAAATACGGCCTGTTCAAGCAGTATTTTGAGAATGGGTTCCAGCGCGAGACAGCGGACGATTGGCAGCGCTTTGGCGATCCATGGTCTATCCGGCGCGAAGCTGAAAAGGTGCTCGTCTCCTTTAAAAACCAGGAGGTATATGCAGTTCCCTACGATACGCCGGTGATCGGTTATGGCGGACGGCGGATCAACACCCTGCGCCTCTGGCAGGCGGAACCGGTGAACGGCTTTGATTTCCAGCTTTTTAACGAGCAGAAATACGACCGTGCGGTGCGCGACCGCGATGAAGCGGAGGCGATCTCCAGCGTGCTGTATCCAAACGACGATACGGACAAAGGCAAACGGTTGCGCCTCAAGCAGCAGTATTTCTTTTCCAGCGCATCCCTGCAAGACATCTTGCGCAAATATAAGGAGAAGCACGGAACGGACTTTTCCGTATTTGCGGAGGAGTACGCCATTCAGCTAAATGATACGCATCCGGTGGTTTCCATCGCAGAATTCGTCCGCCTGCTGGTAGAGGACGGCGTTCCCTTTGCGCGTGCGTTGAAACTTGCGCGGCAGACCTTTGCCTATACCAATCATACCATTATGGCAGAGGCGCTGGAAAAGTGGGATGTGAGGCTTTTCAAATCCGTGATTCCTCAGGTATACCGTTATGTGGTGCTGATCGATAAAGCTTTGCAAAAGGAGCTCGATGGGAAGGGGATCAAGGGAGAAGCACAAAAACCTTACCGCATCATCGACGGAAATTTGATCCACATGGCGCGCATGGCCATTTTTGCTACACATTCGACCAACGGTGTAGCAAAAATTCACACGGATATTCTCAAAAATACCGCGCTCAACGAGTGGTATCGCTTGTATCCGGAGCGTTTTAATAATAAGACGAATGGGATTACCCAACGCCGCTGGCTTGCTTTGTGCAACCAAGAACTTTCCGGATTTATTACAGATAAGATCGGCAGCGGATGGGTGACGGATCTCTCCAAACTAAAAGCGTTGGAGGAACTCCAGAATGACAAAGAGGTGCTGGAACAGTTTGCGGCGATCAAGCGATTGAAAAAGCAGCAGCTTGCGGACTATGTGGAAAAGCACGACGGCGTCTGTTTGAATCCGGATTTTCTCTTTGACATCCAGGCAAAACGCTTGCACGAGTACAAGCGGCAGCTTTTGAATGCATTCTCCATTCTGGATATTTATTTTGGTTTGAAGGACGGACGGATCAAGAATTTTTATCCCACGGTATTCCTGTTTGGCGCCAAAGCAGCACCGGGATACTTCCGTGCAAAGGGCGTCATTAAATATATCAACGAGATCGCCAAGCTGGTCAACAGCGATGAAGAGACAAACAACCGCCTACAGGTGCTGTTCGTGGC
>DBFXIC010000528.1:0-6176 GCA_048455095.1 Anaeromassilibacillus sp. | reverse complement strand
GCCCTCCTCCAGCATGGCCCCCACCTCAAACCGGACGGTCAACTGGATTGGCATTATTGCATGGGTGTGCATCGGCCTTGGTGTTGTGGTGGTTGTCATCGTCATTTTGAGCAATCGCAGGCCGCCGCGTGGCGGAAGCGGACGCAAGCGCTATCGTCGGCCCAAGCGTCGCAAAAAGCATTTACTCAATGATAAATATTATCGCAACCTCAAATATTAAAGTGCGAACCGGGCCCCCATGCCGCTGCATGGGGACCCGTTCTTTTGTATTGCTGCCGATGCTTTTGGAGAATCGCCCGTAGATTCTAGTCAGATTCTCCAAATTTTCCTCTTGAATTTATAGGGTATCGGTAATTATCCGATTTTATTTATATTTTCATTTGGCCACCGTTTGGTTGCATATTGAGGTTTCCTGTGCTACAAAATAGTAGCATAGAAAAAGAGGTGGGAGCATGTTTTTCCAACGGATCGAAGATCTGCGGATTGACCATGACAAAACGCAGCAGGAGATCGCGGATGTGTTAAGCTGCAAGCGGGAAGTTTACCGGCGCTACGAGAAGGGAATCCGCGAGGTCCCCGTCTGGGCGCTGATCAAGCTGGCAAAATACTACCGTGTCTCTACAGACTATATTCTGGGACTGAGCGACCGGAAAGGAGGGGCATATGAGTAAAAAGGCGATTTTCTTTGACATTGACGGCACGCTGCTTTCCTCACAGAACGGGCAGCATTTCCATATGCAGTCCAGTTCGTTGGAGGCGTTGAACCGCCTGAAAGCGCGCGGGCATATTGTCGCGATTTCTTCAGGAAGGCCGGAGCTGTTTATCCATAAATATTTCCCCGGGATTTTTAACAATTACGTGGCGATGAACGGGGCGCATGTGGTCGTAGACGGAAAGACGGTTTTTGAAGAATTTTTCTCGCCGCAAGACATCCACAAACTCATGCGCTATTTTGATCGATACGGATGCTGGTATAATTTCGTGGGGAATGCGCGCGGCTGGGCCTGCCATGTACCGGAGGACCGGATCGAACCGCTGAATCAGAGCTACGGCATGGCGGGGTATCTGCAGACCGAGTGGGAACCGGAGGACGTGCGCGCCAGCATCATCGACTTTGTGTTCCGGGACGAGGAACACTATCATGCGTGCAAGCCCGCCTTTCACGATCCCATGGTTTTAAACAAGCATCCCGGCAGCCTGGCGGCAGACCTTTCCTTTAAGGGGAAGGATAAGTCGCGCGGCGTGCAGATGTTTTTGCAGCACGCGGGCATTTCCCCCGAAAACGCCTATGCAATCGGGGACGGGTACAACGACATCACCATGATGGATGTGGTGGGCCATCCCATCGCCATGGGCAATGCGGTGGAGGAGCTCAAGGATGTGGCGGACTACGTGACCGCCGATATCCTGGACGACGGCGTTTACAAAGCCCTCGACCATTTCCATCTTCTCTGACAAGGATTGCGGACTGGGTGTGAACAGGGGAACCCCACGGGCACACCCTTTTAACAACAACGCGCTTTCCAAAGCAAAACATGCTCTAATTTGCAGAAATGCACCAGGATTGAGAAACGGCGCCATTTGCGGCTTGCATCAGCCGGCAAAGGGCGCCGTTTTTATGTTTCTGTTTCCTGACGGGCGGTTTCGCGCCGCTCTTTCCATTCCTGCGGCTTTTTCCGCTCCCGCAGCCGGATGCGCAGCTCCTGAAAGAAAGCGGTTAGCAGCCCGGCGCACTCCTCTTCCAGCACGCCGCTGGTCACGCCCGGCGCGTGGTTGTACGGCAGCGCAAAAAGATTGACCACCGAACCGCAGGAACCCGTTTTGCGGTCCTTCGCGCCATAGACCAGCCGGGAAATGCGCGCATTGATGATCGCACCCGCACACATGGGGCAGGGCTCCAGGGTCACATACAGCTCGCACTGCCACAGCCGCCAGCCGCCGAGCGCACGGCATGCGCCGTCGATCGCCTCCAGCTCCGCGTGGCAGAGCGCGTTCTTTCCGGTTTCCCGCCGGTTCCTGCCGCGCGCGACCACGCGGTCCTGGTAGACCACCACCGCGCCCACGGGGACCTCCCCCTCTGCGGCGGCTTCCCTGGCGAGCGCCAGCGCCTCGCGCATAAACCTCTCATCCCTGTTTTCCAGAACAAGCCCTCCCCGGAATCAGATATACAGCATTAAGATGCAGGACAACACACAGTACCCCAGCAGCACTAGCGTACCCGGGTTTAGGACCAGGCTCGCAAATTTCTGGCCGCCGGTCAGGGCGCCGTCCGGTCTGTTCAGGCGGAAAAAGTTTTTCCGGCGCAGCGCCAGGAATCCGACGGAAATGACCCCCAAAAGGATCCAGGAGGCAAAGGCAATCACATACACCAGGTTTGCCAATGCATCGCCCTGGTACCACTGCAGCAGTGTAATCGCCGCGGAAAGGCCGTTGTTCAGGCAATGGATGGCGATGGACACCCAGAGATTCCCCGTCTTAACCACCGCGAAGGCCAGCACCAACCCGCAGAGAAACGCGAACGGCAGCTGGATCAGGTTCCCATGGAGCATGCCGAACAGGAACGCGGAGCCGACAATGGCGAAGCCGTCCCCGAACCGGCGCAGGCTGTGCAGGATTACGCCGCGGAAGATGAGCTCCTCCACCAGGGGCGGGATCACCGCCAGGGAGATAAAAAACAACACCTGTATGGACGGCTCATTGGTGAGCGGGGAGTCCGGCAGGGAACCGCTGAAGCCCGCCCAATCCAAAAATTCCGCCATCCAGTTTGCCGGGAAATTCGCCAGCATGCACACGCCCATACCCAGAAACGCACAGGCCAGCGCAGTGCTGAAGCGCGTTTTTTCGAATAGAAGCACGTTTTGCAGCGGCAGGCGTTTCACTGCAAGATACAGCAACGGCGGCAATGCGAACGATAAAATATAGGACACGCCGTTGACAAGATAATATAAAACAGCGGTATGGCCGTTGAATTGGGCTTCCCCCTGCCATTGGTATCCCACCATGCGCAAAAAACCGTTCGCAAGCGAGGGTACCGCAGTCGCCAGAGCGACGCTCAACATCAACATCCAGCCCAAGCCGCTCGCCGTGCTCCTCAATTTCCGCTTTTTCTCCTGATTTTGCTGGCGGTATGGTTCCATACCCATCTGCGGATAAGGAAGGTAGGTAAAATTTTGCGGCGGTACATACGGATGATTATATGGATCGGACAAATGCAGCCCTCCTTTTTGACATTGCAGTCTGTATTTAAATAAGACGTATTATAGCACACCCTTTCCTGTACCGCAAGCAAATGGGGCGCCTCCCCTGCCTGAAACATTTGGATATATTTCCATTTGATCCTAAAATTGTAATGCGTCCCTGTTGCGCATGTCATGGGGCCCGGCCCTCCCCGATCGGACTGATAAAACCACTTTTTTGCGGCTGTGATTGCAGGAAGCCAAAATGAGGAAATCCTTGACCTGCGCCGCAGAGCGGTGGTAAAATCGGAGCGGCAGTTTTGTAAACAGCAAGGCCCGTGCACGGGCACGGGCGGAAAGGCGGTTGATCCCCATGTACCAGGGCGCTGTATTTTTTGACGCGGACGGCACGTTGATCGACGGGCCGTCGGGCATCTTTGCTCCCACGGAAAAGACCAAAAACGCCATCGCGCGCCTGCGCGAAAACGGCTTTCTCACGGTGCTCGCCACCGGGCGTTCCCAATGTTATGTGCTCAGGAGCCTGCTCCTGTTTGACTGTTATATCACTGCAAACGGCGCGCGGTCCGAAGCGGGCGGCACCGTCATCCACAACCGGATCATCGCGCCGGAGGCGCTGCGGGAGCTGGTGGATTATCTGGACCGTACCGGCATCAATTCCGTGCTGGAAGAACCGGACTATTGCTATTGCCGCGACCTTTCGGAGACCTACTTCCAGGGGATGATGCGCAAATACGCGTTCCCCATCGACCGTTTCCTCCCGCTGCAATCGTTGGACGGGCTTCGCATCAACAAGCTGATGATCACCTATGACAATGAGGAAAAGCGCGACCGCTTTATGCGCGACTTTGGGGACCGGTACGACATCACGGACCAGCCGGGAAACCAGGCCTGCGATGTGGGGCAGCGCGGAATTTCCAAGGGGCTGGGCGTACAAAAGGTTCTGGAATACTTCCACATCCCGCGCGAAAACGCGTACGCCTTTGGGGACGCGGACAACGATTACGAAATGTTCCGCACCGTGGGGACGGGCGTCGCCATGGGGCGCCATACGCCCAAGCTGGAACAGGTCGCCCGCCTTGTCACCGGCACCGTACAGCAGGACGGCATTCACGCGGCACTGGAAAAATTGCAATTGCTTTGACCTTTGTTTTGTCTGAAAATCGCAGAGGATTCCACATGTCCGCGCATCCAGCCGTGGGCTATCCCCGCTCAGGAGAGTCCGGGGCACACAGCGGATAAACCCCATATGCAGGATTTCCTCCCATTTAAACCAGGAAACAAAATTTTGCTTCTGACGGCAGGCAGGTTTGCCCATATTGCAAACAGGACGGCGAGCCCTTTTGGGGCTTGCCGTCTTTTCTTTTAAAGCTGCGTTATAAGACCGGCGATCAGCTCTGCACAGCGCTCCACGCCGATCACGCCGCTGTCCAGGGACAGATGGACATTCTTCGACATGCCCCACTCCTGTTCCGTGTAATGCTTATAGTAGGCGCGCCGTTTTTTATCCTTTTCCTCCAACCGCTTCTCCGGGCTCTTCTCCGACTCCCCATAGAGCCGCACGATGCGCTCTGCGCGCGCCTGTATCCCGGCATGGATGAACACATGGAAACAGTCCGGGCGGTCGCGCAGGATATAGTCGGCGCAGCGGCCCACGATCACGCAGGGGCCTTTCTCTGCGATCTGTTGGATCACCCTGTACTGCGCCGCCCAGAGGAAGTCCTCTGTGGACATCCCGTTCATGGCGTCGTGTATGCCCCTTGCGGAGAAAGCGCATGCAAACCAGTTTTTATTGGGCGCATACTCGCCTTCCTGTTCGATATAGGCCTCGTCAAAGCCCGTCTCGGCCGCAATCTGCTTCACCAGATCCTTGTCATAATAAGCGACGCCCAACTGCCGGGCCACTAGCTTTCCAATGCTTCTGCCGCCGCTGCCAAATTCACGGCTGATGGTGACAATGCGTTTGTGCATAGAATCTCTTCCTCCCTCCGATGGATGGCCCTGTATTCCACCCCGATCAACCAAATGGTGAGCAAAAAAGGCAGTACATCCGCAACCGGCGCCGCCCATAGCCCCCCTGTAACGCCAAAGTACGCCGAAAGGATCGCCACGCCGGATACCAGAAAGGCCACGTCCCAGGAAAGGGAGAGCACGATCGCAAACATCGAATAACCGGGCGAACCGTCCGCGCGGATTGCCGCATTCATTCCCGCCGTAAAAATATAGAACGGGATTCCCCATAATATGATCCGCATATCATTCCAGGCATACGCATAGCAGGACCCTGTCACGCCGAACAAGCGCAGGAGGTTGCCGGTGAACAGCAGTCCTGTAACCATCCAGAGGGCGCCGACAGCACAATGCCGTTCCCGATGCATTTGTGGCTGATCTTACGGTCGCCGCTGCCCAACGTCAGGCTCAACAGGCGCGGCGCTGCCGTCGCTGATTAAAAGCGCCCGCACGAGGGCAACCACGGTAAAGGGAGTAACCACGTTGGTCGCCGCGTTCCCGAGAGATCCCACACTTTGTCCGATAAAAATCTGATCCACGATATTACGCAATACGCTCACCAGCATGGACGCACGCATGGAATGGAAAACTTGAGTAAAAGCTTGCCGACGGGCGCTGTGGCAAGATATGCATTTGGTTCCTGTTTTGTTTCTTTTATTTTGTTCTCTCCTTCGCAATCAAATGACCGGCCGGCGGACTGTCGTTCGGGTTTGTACATACCGCAAAATGGTCCCCAAGCAGGGTTTTGAAACAGCGCTACACCAGAAAATCCAACCGGCAAAATTGTTCGGACTTGCTGTCAATCCATTTTTCGATATGTCGCACCGCAAATGTGCTTTCGCCAATGGATGAGGCGCCAAAACAAGGGTTTCCCGGCATTTTTGGCCTGTAAGTACCCTTCTTGCTGGATGATCAACCGCTTTATGCGCCTGTGTCGGACTTGTCGGATGTTGCACAGGGTAAGCTATATAG